>SPCN01000246.1 GCA_004525465.1 Chrysiogenales bacterium
AAAGTGGAGCTGAGGAGGATCGAACTCCCGACCTTCTGAATGCCATTCAGACGCGCTCCCAAACTGCGCTACAGCCCCACGGGAATACAAATATAACATAAAATTGGTTGCAAAGCAACAGGGCTCAGTGTCTGTGACAGTGACAGTGTCAGCAAGAGAATTAAGCGAGCTTTAATGCCGGTTGCAGTGTCATTGCCATCAAAGCCTTATTTCGGCCTATTGTCTTGCTGTCACTGTCACTCATACTGGCTTCGAACTCTCCTTGACAAAAAAAGCGCCACTGGATACGATGTTTGCACACGGAGCGAGGTGCCGCCGCCAATGGATGAAAAAGAAAACACGCGCGAACTGGTCGTCGTCGACGTCAAGCGCTATAAAAAAGTAAAAAAAGCCCTGGTGGCAAGCGAGGAGCGCTATCGCCAGTTGTTCGAGAACGTTCCCATCGGCATCTACCGCACTACCCCCGACGGACGCTTCATTGACTCCAATCCCGCCATGATCAAGATGCTGGGATACGCATCTTTTGACGAACTGGCCGCCCTGAACCTTGAAAAGGAATATTTTGATGTCAATTATCCACGCTCCCGCTACATGACCATGTTTGAGCGAGAAGGTGAGATCAAGGGAGTGGAGACAGTTTGGAAAAAAAAGGACGGCTCCCTGATCCATGTCCGTGAAAACGGGAAAATGATCCGCACCGCGGACGGAGAGGTTTTTTTTGAGGGGACCGTTGAGAATATAACCATGAGCAGGCTGGCCGATGAGGCGCAGCGCACTCGCACCCAGCAGATCGAGATCCTCAACTGCATCATCTCCAAGGGCAACCCGGCCGAGTCGCTGACCGACATGCTGGAGGTCATCCTCGATTGCGTGACCCAGCCCCTGGACTTCGATACGGCCGCCGTTTTCCTCTACGATCCCGGTGCGAAGAAGATGAACCTGCTTGCCGTCCGGGGGGGGGAAAAGAACCTGCGCCTGAATGAAAAATACCTGGCAGTGGAAAACCTTCCCTTTTCCAAGGTGCTGGCCGGAGAACCGGTCTATATCGACCATGCCCAGCAAACCCTGCCTGACCTGGCCAAGTCCTGGGGCTGGCGCATGGCCAGCAGCATCCCCCTCCTTTCCAAGGGCCGGGTGATCGGCGCCCTGAACGTGGCCAGCTGCAAACGCTCGGTTTTCAGCTCCGAGGAAAAAAGCATCCTGGAACTGATCGGCAAGGAGGCCGGGACTCTGATCTCCAAGCTGCAGACCGAGACAGAACTGCGCGAAAGCGAAAAATACTACCGTTCCCTGATCGACACCTCGCCCGATATCATCGCGGTCACGGATCTGGATGGGAATCTGCAGATGGTCAATCAGTGTTTCGTCGACCTCAGCGGCTATTTTTTGGATGAGATCATCGGAAAAAATTCGATCGATTTCGTTGCCGATTTCGACCAGGCCATGTTTGCAGACAGTATAAAAAAATTCATTAAAACCAAGAAATTGGGAATCCTGGAATACAGTTTCAAGAAAAAAAATGGCGATCTCTTTCCGTTGGAGCTGACGATCTCCCTGCTGCTCGATATGAAAGGCAACCCCCGCGGACTGATCGGTTTCGGTCGCGACATCAGCGAACGCAAGGGGGCCGAAGCCAGGCTGCTGGCCTACCAGGAGCAGCTGCGGGCCCTGACCTCGGAACTGACCCTGATCGAGGAAAAGGAGCGGCGACGCATCGCCTGCGAGATCCATGACCAGATCGGGCAGAACCTGGCCCTGTGCAAACTGAAGATCGCGGCCCTGGAAAAGAGCCTGAACGATAAAGACATGAAAAAAGAAATGGCCGCCGTCGGCCGCCTGCTGGAGTGCAGCATCCAGGACGCCCGCTCCCTGATCTTCGATCTCAGCCCGCCGGTCCTTTATGAACTGGGCTTCACGGCTGCGCTGGAATGGCTGGCCGAACGGATCCAGGAGCAGTTCCATGTCTCGGTTGAATTTGAAAGCCGCTTTGCGAATCTTGAATTGGATAATGACCGGCAGGTGATCCTGTTCCAGGTAGTGCGCGAACTGCTGGTCAATGTTGGCAAGCATTCGCAGGCCAGCCAGGCCAAGGTCATCCTTTCTCTTGAGGAGCCGTTCCTGAAGATCCAGGTCAATGATGACGGGATGGGGTTCGATGCTTCGCGGATATTCAGTCCCAAGGAACAGAGCGGCGGCTTCGGCTTTTTCAGCATGCGCGAACGCTTGAATTATCTTGGCGGCGGCTTGGAGGTCAAATCCAAGCCCGGCAAGGGTTCGCAGATCATTCTGACCGTTCCGTTGCATGACCGCGGGGCGGTTGCCAGAAAGGAGAATTCATGAGCGTTAAGATTCTCATTGTCGATGACCACAAGATCATGCGTGACGGCTTGAGTACCCTGCTCGAAAAGGAAAAAGGCCTGGATGTGGTCGCCGAAGCCAAGAACGGCCGTGAAGCCATCCGTCTGGCCGAACAGCTGCGCCCCGACATCATCATCATGGACATCTCCATGGATGACCTGAACGGTATGGACGCCACGCGCCACATCGTGGCCAAGGAATGGGGCTGCCGCATCATCGCCCTGTCCATGCACGCTGACAAACGCTTTGTGGCCGGGATGTTCGAGGCCGGGGCCATGGGCTACCTGCTCAAGGACTGTGCCTTCGACGAAATGATCCAGGCCATTCGCCAGGTGGTTTCGGGGCGGACCTACCTTTGTTCCATGATCTCGGGTGTAGTGATCCGCGATTACATTCAGCGCATGCGCAAAAGCAATCCCTCATTGCTCAGCCCGCGCGAAAAGGAGATCCTGCAGCTCCTGGCTGAAGGCGGCACCACCAAGCGCATTGCCTCTCAGTTGAGCGTGTCGGTCAAGACCGTTGAAACGCACCGCCAGCACATCATGGAAAAGCTCAACATATTCAGCATCGCCGAATTGACCAAATACGCCATCAAGGAGGGTATCACCTCCCTGGATATGTGAAGCACAGTAGACAGTAGGAAGAGGCTAGGGGCAATAGGCGATAGACAATGGGTCATAGGTGGAAATCGGTGTAAGGTGTACGGTTGACGGTGAAGAAAAATCCCAAATCACAAGCACCAAATCACAAATAAGCACCAATGACCCAAACGAAGAAAGAAAGCAATGGTTGACGGGTTGATGGGGAACCGCAAAGGTGTCGAACTATTGCTGTTTATTTATCTCTTCAACCCTTTAACTCTTTAACCCTTAAACCCATCAACTTTTTTGTTTAGAACATTGGAATTTGGAACTTGGAATTTGTTTGGGATTTGTGATTTGGAATTTTAGTTTTCTCTTGTTTCGCGTCACAAAAGCTCGTTTAAGCTGCAGTTCACACCTAAGGTTTTTCGAATGCCATAATCAGATATTTCCCTATTGTTTTGCCGTTTGCTTCAAGGTATTTATTAAGTAATTAATTTTTTAGGGTCACAATGAAAGGGGGGAGAGAGGGATTTTTTAAGGTGTCCGAGCGCTCTAGTCCCAAATTCCACTGAATCGTGGTATGATCACGGCTGGAGAAACGTGGGCGCCAAAAATTTTGTCAATCAGTTCAAAAACACCCGCCGCCAGGCGGGACTTCAGGGCCGCCGTCCCCTTGGAGGACAGGCACGAGTGCAAATCAGTAAAAGCGAAAAAAGTTCCGGCTGCGCCCAAAAGAATTCGCAAACGACGCAACGGCCGTTTAAAAAATATTCCGGAGCCAAGGGCAAATAAGTGCCATCCAATTTCCTGTTTTTGTGCGGACAATATTGATTTCCGGTTCATTTTTTAGTACATTATAACCGTGTTGAAACGCTTATTGGGAATATACTTCATGCTGGCGGTCTCACTGGCCCTGCCGGCCAGGGGACCAGTCAATCTGCAGAACATCCGATATTATTCTTATCCCGAATACACACGCGTGGT
>SPCN01000457.1 GCA_004525465.1 Chrysiogenales bacterium
GCTTCTGGGCGCTGGCGTCCTTCTGCAGGTCTCCGCCGTACTTGGCGCGGTACTCGTCGCGGCATTTCTGGCACCGGCAGAACTGCATCGTCCGGTTGTAATCCAGATGGATGCCGTCCACCGGACACCTCTTTGCCACGTCGGCGATGAAGCGGATCAAGTAGGCGCGGAATTCCGGGCGATGAACATCCGAGATGTAACTGACGCCTTCGGAGATGGGTTTGTCGTCCTGGTCGCGGACGATCCATTCCGGGTGCAGTCCGAGCAGGGAGTCTTTGCCGGCGCTTTTCAAGCCGCCCTCCATGCAACCGACCACCGGATGCACTTCCATCCCGCGGGCGTGCGCCTCTTTGATCAGGACATCAAACGTGTCCACGTCCTTCGAAACGCTCGCGAAAGACGGAATAAATTCGGATTTGATGTAGGCGTGGCCCTGAAAAACATTCGGGTACATGACGTTTCCGCCCATGTCCGCGATCTTTTCCACAGTGAGCTTGGCCTTCGCCGCCGACAGCCACCACCGGATGTAGTAGGAGTGAATCCAGACCGCGCGCGTCTCGCGGAGCGTGCCGTCGGCGGTGCGGAGGTCCTTGCGGCGATCCACCCCCAGCCAGGCGGCTTGCGTTACCGGCGCGGACTCCGCTTTCGCCACAGTCTTGCTGACCTTCTCTTCGCGAAGGGATCCGTCCGGCCCCATGACCCATGCGGTGGCAGTGATTTCGATCTTCTCGATGTCATAGGCGACCTGCGGGTATTCCGCGATGAAACGGTACTTGTAGTCCACGCTGTTGTCCGACCGGAGGATGATGCCGCGCGCGGCCAGCGGCATCGCCGCCGATTCGTTCGCGCCCGCGCCGATGATCCGCGCGGTCACCTTCGCGCCGGAGAGTTCGTATATGTCGCCCTTGGCGTCGGTCAGCAGCACATCCGCGCCGACGTATCCCTTGCGCGCCCAGTCGCCGGCGACATCGCCGATCTG
This sequence comes from Chrysiogenales bacterium, assembly GCA_004525465.1. GTDB lineage: Bacteria > Acidobacteriota > Aminicenantia > UBA2199 > UBA2199 > UBA2199. The sequence goes on from SPCN01000457.1 coordinate 980, forward strand.
CACGGTGTATTTCGTCAGGTCCGCCACGGTGAAGCGCACGCCGCCGTTCTCCGCATCGGCCGAGGCAAGCGTCGCCACGGGGTACTTGATGCGGAAGTTGTGGTGATTGCAGTAGCCGAGGTTCTTTCCGGCGGGGTCGGAGATATTAAGGTTCCCTTGTTCTCGAGCGTGTACACCCCCTTGGTCATCGGGTTGCCGGTGTAGCTCTTCCAGGACGTGAAGGGGAGCAGCATGGACGAGACCCCTTTCTTCCTGACGTCCAGGCTTCCCCCGTTGTAGAACACGACGGTTCTGCAGTTGGTCATGTTCTGGAAGCTCCAGAAGGAGGAGCCCGCCTGTGAGCTCAAGAGCGCATTGGCCGGTTCCAGGACGTCGAAGGTCGCGTAGAGCGCGCCATGGAAGGAGGCCGGATTCGTGGTGAAATGGAAGGCGTCGGCGACGGGGAAGAGGTCGAGCACGCGCACTTTGGAGTTGCTGTCTTTCCCTTCCATCGGGGCGACGGAAATCACCTGGGTGTTCTTCTTCGCGACGGACCACTTGTCCGGGGCGATGGACTTCGCCCGCTCCGCCGCGCGCGCTTCCACCGCGCCCTTCACCGCGCCGGGGGCAATCGTGCGGACGGTCGTGCCCGCCGCCAGGGCGCCGCACGAGAGGAGAGCCAGAGACGCCGCCACAAACCAACTGCGTGCTGTCTTCATCGTTTCCATCTCCCTATAGTGAAACAAGTTGCCGGTCAACAAGAAACGCCGGCTGTCTCTGCCCGTCGCTTTCAGTCCTCGGGATACCACGGAACCGCTTTCTCTTTCAGGATCAGTTCCTTCATTCCGCGCAGGATGTCGTCGTTGACATTGCTCAGGTCAAAGAACGCGAAGCCGTTGAGCTTGGCGCGGTCGCGGAACGCCTCATACATCGGGACCAGCGCCTCCGCCTTGCGGCCCCATATCCCGGCGCCCATCCCGTCGCCCGTGACGGAGATTCTCTTCATGTCAACCGCGCTGGGGCCTGGCTGGCTGTTGTACATCCCCAGCGTGACCCAGACGCACTCCGGCCGTTTGACCATCTTGGCCTGCTTCAGCCATTCCATGAGGGCCGGGTCCGGCTCCTCGCCGTAGCAGCCGACCTCGAACCAGTCAATCCAGCCGTTGTCCAGCCAGA
>SPCN01000110.1 GCA_004525465.1 Chrysiogenales bacterium
AAGTCATTGTAATGGGTCGCCGCGGCGGTCCAGTCGGGGAACGTTTCTCCCTGCAGGCGCAAGCCCGGCGCTTCACCGCTGGGCAGGCGGATCTCAGCGGCTTCGATGCGGTGAAATTGCCCCTGATCCAGAGCCAGATAAGGTTTGCCCTTGATATATTCCAGAGGGATATCCATTTCCTTGATCTGCAGTTGCTTGGGCCAGCGGGCCGATTTCAGTTTTTTTAGCCAGCGATGGGGGAGCAAGTGATGGAGATCAATGCGCTGCAGGGCGGGATGGAACTGGAAAAAGAAGCGCAGGTCATCGATCTTCAGGCTGCGGCGCAGCTGGCGGTATAAATAATCGCGCAGGCAGAGATCAAAGGGCGGCAGTTTTTCGTTCAAGGCTCCTGACGCTTCAACGAACCAGGCCCGGTTCTTCTCGATTTCAGCACGGCAGGGCAAATGCTCAAAGTTTTTTTCAAACCACTCCAGGGCCAGCGTCAATATGGCGTGTTTTTCATCGGGGCGGGTCCAGTCGGGCTCGACCGCCATGGTCTTGATCAGCCGACCCCCGAAAAAAATTTCTTCGCTGACGCTGAGCTTGTCGTCCTGCAAAAGGATGCGCCGCCGTTTTTCATAACTGAAGGGTTTGAGCTCTGCCAACTGCAGGAAAGAAAGTTCCGAGCAGAAGGTGAGCAGGGGCAGATACTTTTCCTCCTTGTTGCCGGTTTTTTGGTCTTCACGGTTGATGATCAGGTCGAAGGGCAGTCCGGCCACCATTTCCGGCTTGGTTTGGTTCAGGATCGAGGTGCGTTCGATCTGCCGTTCCTCGCCTTCGCGCCAGTAGACGCCGTCGCCCTTGAAATACACACCGTCGCAAAAGCCCGACAGTATGGCCCGGAAAAGATGTTTTTGCTCTGCCGCAGTGAGCGGGCCCTTGACCGGCTGCCCGCCCAGCCGTTTCTTGAGTTCGCCGTAGATCTCCCGGGCCAGGGCGGCTTTCTTGGCCGATAGCAAACGGGCGTTGTGCCTCTGGTCTTCCCAAAGGTCGAGCTGGTTGAGCAGGTCGGATTTAAACGGGGAATTGGTATAAAATTCCCCGGCAAATTCTTTGCTGACGACGCCGCGGGTCTCAAAAATGGCGATGACTTTCAAGGCCCGGTCCGTAACCCGCCGGCCGCCCTTTTCTGCTTCCAGCAGCAGTCGGGCGCCGCGCAATGACAGCGGCAGTTCGGCCATGCGCCGTCCGTCTGCGGTCACCATGTTTTCCGGGGTCAGAGCCCCGAAAATTTTCAGGTTCTGGATGGCTTTGAGGATCAGGCTGCGGTTGGGACGGTGAAAAAAGCTGAACTCCAGGGGTGAGAGCCCCCATTTGCACATGCGCAGCACCACGCTCTCCAGGTTGAGGCGGCGGATCTCCGGTTCCGGGTAATCCAGGCGGTCGTCCATACCCCGTTCCGAGCAGAGGATATAAAGCCCCTTTTTTACACGGCCGGCCCGGCCGGCGCGCTGCCGGCATTCCGAGGTGGATATCTCGGTGGGGTAAAGACCCTCGATACCGCTGACCAGGCGCACTTCCTTTTTGACACCGCTGTCGATGACCGCGTCGATGTCGTCGATGGTCAGGCTGGTCTGGGCGATGTCAGTGGCCACCACCGCCTTGGGCAGGGGATAATTTTTGAAAACCTTGGACTGCTCGGTGATGGAGAGCTCGGCATGCAGTGGCAGGATGACCGCTTTCTGGTTGTCATGATCCAGCAATTCCTTCAGATTGCGGATGGTCTCGTCGATCTCCTGTTTCCCGGGCTGGAAAAGCAGGATGTTGTGTCCCGCTTCGAGCAGGTTGGCGGCATCGGGAAGCAGGAAACAAGGGTGGCGCCGCTGGCAATCGACCGGGAAGCCGCGGCCGGGGACGGTAATCACCGGAGCCTGGTTCAAAAAAGTCGAAATCTGCCTGGCCTTGAGTGTGGCGCTCATGATGACCGCGCGCTTGCCGCTCAGCTTAAAAAAGCCGCTGTCCAGGTTTTTCCTGACCAGGCCGATGAGCACTTCCTGGTTAAGATTCCATTCGTGGATCTCGTCCAGGATCAGTACATCGTAATCGCGGTTGCCCTGTATTTCGCGGACCATCTGCACGCCGTCGGTCAGGTAGAGCAGTGAGGTCGCGGCGGAGCGGTTGCCGTCCAGGCCGGTCTGGTAGCCGATCTCCCGTCCCCAGGGCACTGAGCAGGCGCGGGCCACATAATTGGAAAGGGCGCGGGCGGCGATGCGCCGCGGCTGGGTGACGTGGACCTTCTTGCCCGCTTGCCACAGCCACCAGGGGACGCGGGTGGACTTGCCGGCCCCGGTTTCCGCGGTAAGGATAATGACAGGGTTGGCGGCGATGGCGTCCATGATCTCGTCGCGGTAGCCGTCCACGGGCAATTTGTCCAGAAACTGCATGAATAATTATAGCATAGATTTTCGCAGCTGATCCCGGTAGAAACAGCTGGCTTGCCCGGAAGAAAATAATTATCAGTAATGCAATTTTTTATGTTATAATGTGCGCGAATCAAATTTAGGAGAAAAACAATATGGAAGTAAAAGGCTTGAACAAACCGGTGAAATTGAAGGCTGATCTGGCGGCATTTGTCGGTAAAAGTGAACTGCCGCGCCTGGAGATCACGAAAAAACTCTGGGACCACATCAAAGCGAACAAACTGCAAGCAAAAACCGTCAACGGCAGACCGGAAGGCGCCGGGAAATTCATTGTTGCCGATGAAAAGCTTTTAAAGCTTTTTAAAAATACCAAAGTTACCAGCAAGTCCAGTGGCAAAGTGACCGATTTCACCGGCCTGCAAAGCGGACAAACCATTGACATGATGCAGCTCGCTTCAGTTGTCAGTGCCAATATCGAGTAAATAGAAATTTTTATTCGCAGTAAGCCAACAAAATCGCTCCGATCTCACTAAACTTCAGAAATGTGGGTTTGATCTACTTGTTTCTGGGCGAAAAGCGGGTTACAATCGTATATTGTTCTTAAGGAAGACCCATGAAAACCAAAATGCTTCTGATCCTGTTGCTGTCGTTGTTGTTTTCCGGGGCCCTGCAGCCCGCCGCCGACGGCCAGGAACGGGAAAAGGTTCTGAGTCAACTGATCGGCAACTGGCTGACCAACTGGCATTACAGCGGCAAAAAAATTGATGACGATTTTTCGGCGAAAAGTTTCGCCCAATATACCAAGTATTTGGATAATGGCAAGAGTTTTCTGATCCAGGCCGATCTGGAAACCCTCAAAGCCTACACCTTCAAGATAGACGATGAATTGCGCAGCGGGGATTTTTCCCTGCCGAGATTGGGCAAACAGCTTTTGCGTCAGCGCGTGCTGCAGGTCCGTGATATCTGCCTGGAGATATTGAGCAAACCTTTTGATTTTTCCAGGGATGATCGGATCGAACTCGATTCCGACAAAAGGAAGACCAGCCGCGACCTTGCCCAACTGCGGGAATGGTGGGAAAAGTGGTTGAAATACCTCACGCTGACCCAGTATCTCAATCTGCAAAAAACCGAATCCGGACAAAAGAACGGCAGCGCAAAAGCAAACAGTCCCTTTGTCGCGGCTCTGGAAATCCGGGCGCGGCAAGCGGTGCAAAAGAGCGTGCTGCGACTTTTCAACCGCCTGCTCCAGGAAAGGTCGGACGATATGCAGTCGCTGTTCTTCAATTCTCTGATCGCCATATTTGATCCGCACAGTCAGTATTTCCCGCCCCGGGCCAAGGAAGATTTTGATATCGAGATGTCGGGCACCCTGGAGGGCATCGGGGCCCTGCTGGGCGAAGACGACGGTTTCATCAAGATTTTCGATGTCATTCCCGGCAGTCCGGCCTGGATCCAGAACCTGCTCAAGGTCGAAGACCTCATCCTCAAGGTCGGCCAGGGCGACGAGGAGCCCGTCGATATCGTGGGCATGAGCGTCAGTGATGCCGCCCGGTTGGTGCGCGGCAAAAAGGGCAGTCTGGTGCGCCTGACGGTCAAAAAAACCGACGGCCGCATCATGCAGATCTCCCTGGTGCGCAATGTGGTCGAGATCCAGGAGACCTACGCCCGTTCCGCCGTTCTGACCGACGACAAACTGAAGAAATCATTCGGCTATATTTACCTGCCCAAGTTCTACCACGATTTCAACCGTTCTGCCGGGCGCAACGCCAGCGACGATGTGAAGAAGGAACTGCAGGAACTGGTCGCCCTTGGCGTGGACGGCATGATCCTGGACCTGCGCAGCAATGGCGGCGGGGCCTTGGATGACGCCGTGAAATTGTCCGGACTTTTTATTGAAAAGGGTCCGGTGGTGCAGGTGAAAGACAGGCATTCGGCGCCCCAGATATATGAAGATCGCGACGGTGAAATCAGCTATCGTGGGCCGCTGGTCATCCTGGTCAACTCTCTCAGCGCCTCGGCTTCGGAGATCGTAGCCGCTGCCTTGCAGGATTACCGCCGGGCCGTGGTCATCGGCGGCGAGCATACTTTCGGCAAAGGCACGGTGCAGGTCATGCTCGACCTGGACCGTTTTCTCGCCAACGACATGAAACATTTGCGGCCGCTGGGAGCCATCGCTTTGACCGTGCAGAAATATTATCGCATTACCGGCGCTTCCACCCAGTATCAGGGAGTGGTTCCGGATATCGTCCTGCCCGATCTGTATACCTACCTCGGCGTTGGAGAAAAAAGCCAGAAATACTCCCTGCCCTGGGACACGGTTTCCCAGCTTTCCTTTTCACCATGGACTCTTGATCCGGACAAATTAACGGAGTTGAAGAGCCGCAGTCAAAAAAGGCGGGAGGCCAATGCCCGTTTCCAGCAGATCGCCGAAAATATCGTCCGCTTGAAAAAGCAGCGTGAAACGACCCTGGTGACCCTGAACCTGCAAAATTTCCAGGCCGAGCAGGAAACGCTTTTTCAAGAGGCCGAAAAGTTCAACAAGCAACAGGTCGAGATTGCCCATATTCGGGCCACGGTTAATGAAACAAAAACCGTTGGCGGCGAAGCAGCCGCGACCGATCCCATAAGCGAGAAAAGAAAACAATGGCTCTCCGACCTGCGCAAGGATCCGATCCTGGAAGAAGCCATCCAGGTACTAAACGATTGGCAGGGATTGGTTCCGGCCCATTAGATTTCAGCGAATCACTCGCACCCTTGGTTTTATCCCGCCGCGGTTTTTGCCTTTTACTGTTTGCAGGTTGGCCGCGGCCCGGACCAGGCCGCCAGAAGCAGGAGAGCGGCTGAAACCAGCGACAGCAGGGAGATCAGCAGCAAGCTGTTGCCTGTGCCCAGAAGCGGCAGGAAAAATGCAGCCATCACCAGTGAACCGATAGCCCCGCCCAGATAATCACCGGCATTCAGCAGCCCGGCGCTCAGTCCGGCTGGCAGGCGCCTCATGGCGCGCATTCCCAGAGGCATTATTGCTCCGACCAGCAGCCCCATGCCGCCCAGCCAGGCAGCCAGGAGGAATTGTCCCGGCCAACCCAGTCTGAAATTGATCCTGAGCAGCGGCAGGCAGCCCAGGTTCAGGACGGCGATGAGCATCTGGATCCCGGCAAGCCAACGCGCGGCTTGTTCGGCCGTCGGGAGTTTTTTTTCAATGTTGCGGTTGGCCAGCGCGGCTCCGGCACCCAGGCCCAGCATGAACAGGGCGATCAGCAAGCCAATTGCCTGGTAGACAAATCCCCAGGTGTTCTGGAAAATGAAAATGGCCGTGATTTCAAAGGAGAGTCCGGCAAAGCCGCCGCTGGCGGCGGCCGGCAGGATCTGCGCCAGGCCGACCTGTTTTTTCCGCCTGAATAAAGTGAGCAGTAAGACCGGCAGCAGCAGCAGTCCCATGGTCATGAGCACGATTGTGAATTTCACTTTCCCGAGCAGGCGAAACAGGCCCGTCAGTGGGCTGCCGCTGCTCCAGCCCAGCATACGGCCGCCTAAAAAATAAGCAATGGGCCGCTGGTCGCGGTTCAATTCCCGGGCCTTGTGCTTTTGCAGGGCGGCGCTGATTGCAGCGGTTTTTTCCAGCGGGTACAATGAAGTGAATATCCGCTCCAGCCCGGCCGGCGCCAGGACCAGGGCTCGGTAGCGTTCAGCCAGGACTTGGCTTTCAGTAGTGACGATCGCCTCTTCAGCAGAGGCAAAAAAAACACTGGTTGGTCCCGGAGAAACCGCAATGAAGGGGAATACACTTTTCAGGGTTTGAAAAATGACGGAAGTGTAGGGATTGATGATATCCGAAGCGTAGTTTTCCGAAGCGGAAAGGCGCAGGGCCACAACTCCGCCCGGGGTCAGGATCTTTTTTAGATCCTTGAAAAATTCCCGGGTATAATAGCGGTTGAGTTGCGCGGTCAAAGCGTCGGGCTGGTTGATGAATGCCAGATCGAAGCGTTGCGACTCGGACCCGGCCCGGGCGGCCAGCTTGACAAAGCGGCGTCCGTCCATGACCAGCATGCGCAGGCGCGGGTCGCGCAGGGCGGCGCGGTCGGCGGTGTCCAGGTGCTCGCTAATCAGGTCTGAAAACTCGGCGTCGATCTCCACAGTTGTGAGCCGGGCGATCTTGTAACGCAGCAGATGCTTGGCCAGGCCGCTGCTGGCGCTGCCGATGACCAGGATGTCCCTGGGACTGGGATGCTGGCTGATGATCTGGGCGGCCAGGATCCTTTGCGGGTCGTCATCGGGAAACACGGCTGCCAGTTGGCCGTTGCTGTACAAGCTGTATTGTCCATGCCGCAATCCCAATTGCAGGTTCTGATATTTGGAGTCTCGGTTGGCGATCAGATCGGAACTGGATATTCCCAGCCATCTCTGCCGCACCAGCCAGGAATCGATCCGGCCGGCTCCGCCACTGAAGATAGCGGCAAGGGTTAGTGTCAAAGCCAGCAGGTGCAGGGCCAGGTTTTTTTTGCCGCTGGCGGCCAGGGCCACCCAGCCTGAACCGATCAGCAGCGGCAGGGTGAACAGTAGGATGATCAAAAGCGGATCGTATTTTTCAACCAGCCAGAAAGTGTAGGCCATGCCTCCGGCCAGGGCGCCCAGGCATTCCCAGACATATGCTCCGACCAGCAAGCGGGGTCGATTTTCCTCGGACTGTGGTCTGAGCTTGGCGGCCAGCGGAAAAGCAAAGCCGCTCATGAAACTGAAGGGTATGGTCAGCAAGGGGATAAGATAAAAAGTCTTGGCCAGCGGCAGCAGTGTGCCCTGGGATATCACGCCCAG
>SPCN01000168.1 GCA_004525465.1 Chrysiogenales bacterium
GGGCTCGCCGGTTCTTTTGTCTTTGACGATCTCGCCCCCTTGCGGGTTGGGTGTATCGCGGGTGATCCCGGCCAGCTTCAGGGCCAGCGAGTTGGCCAGGGCCATGTGGCCGTCCAGGCGCTGGAGCAGCACCGGATGATCGGGAGTGATGGCATCGATCAAGCTCTTGTGGGGGTGCTTTTTCGAAGGCCAGTTCTCATGGTCCCAGTTGCCGCCCGTGACCCACTCCCCTTCGGGCAGCTTCTCTATATATACCTTTAAAATAGACACGAACTCTTTTTCATCGCAGGCCGGGCGCAGGTCAATACCCAGCAGGTAGAGGCCGCCGTTGGCGAAATGGACGTGGGCGTCGTTGAAACCGGGCAGGGCCAGCCTGCCCTTCAGATCAACCATCTCGGTGTTTTTTCCCGCCAGTTTCTTTATTTCCGCATCACTGCCTACCGCAACAAATTTACCTTCGCGAATGGCCACGGCTTGCGCCCAAGGTTGATTGGCGTCCACGGTGAATATCTTGCCATTGTACAGGACCAGGTCGGCCATCAATCCATCCTCACTTGCACTGAAAGCGCAGAACCCTGAAAGGATAGACATTATCAGCACAACGAACAGCATTTTTTTCATAAAAAAACTCCTTTTCTCATATGTTTTTGCCGGTCGGAACCGGGTTTTCATATTGCCGAAAATGTAATCCGCTGTCAAGGAGCAAGGGTTTGATGAATCAAACCCCTGATGGAATTTGTTGTTGAATGCGGGAGGGTTTGAAACCCTCCCCTACATTATTGTTCTGACATTCCGGGCGCTTCTTTCCTCAAACTCACCCCAACCCCTCTCTTGCGAAGAGAGGAGCAGAACCATTGCTCCCCTTCTCTTCCCTCATCACTTGTTACTTGTCACGGAGCCGCCAGGTTCCCCATCCGTCTTTTTCACCCGATCGGTCAATGCCAGGACCGGATGGTCTTCGAGGTTCCAGTACAGGCAGTAACTGAAGACATCCTCGAAATGGAGTTTGATCCAGACCTTGCGCTCATGCAAACGCAGTAGGCAGCGGCGGCGCTGTCCATCGTAATGGCGGCATTCATGGCAAAAGGTCTGGAATTTTATGTCGGCGGCAACCATTTTTTCAAAATAGGCCCGTCTATCGGTTTGGAAAACGGGCAACAGATCATTCAATTGCCGTGATCTTCTATCCCGGCGATTCAGGAATAAGGCATAAACGATCGCCCCGGCAAAAGCGGCACCGATGGTGCTCTTGATCACCCACATATTAAAAAACCCGGGCGCCGCGAACGCGAAACTCAAAAAGTCGACGAGATTCAAAGCGGCGACAACACCCAGGCCGATGCCCACCCAAAGTAATTTGTCCCGGAACAAGTTATTGATAAAATAATTCATTTTTGCCGTATCCATTGTACCACTTTGGCTTGGTGATGCAATCTTTTCCACCCGGCGCCGGTCCCCGGTCCGATCCAAGACAGGTTGGCATGAACGCAATTGCGATCAAGCGTGCCCAAGGTTGCAGATCCGGGCGAGATGCATTACAATCTGCCCTGAGGTGACCCATGCCAGAAAACGAAACATCACAGGATTGGTTGGAAAAAGAGCCCATCGGCGCCATCGACAGGATCGAATTGCTGACCGTGCGCCTGCCCTTTGTGGCCCCGTTCGGCACCAGCGTGGCTGTCTGGAGCTGCAAGGAGGCGCTGCTGGTCCGCCTGGAAGACAAGGGCATCACCGCCTGGGGCGAATGCGTGGCCGACCCCGACCCCTATTACGCCTCGGAAACGACCATCTCGGCACGGTTCATCATTAAAAATTTTTTGCTGCCGGAGCTGAAACCTGAACTCTCCCTGGCCGCCTTGCTGCGCCGCTTCGCCCGCGTGCGCGGCAATGAAATGGCCAAGGCGGCTCTGGAAAACGCCCTGCTCGACCTGCTGGCCAAGCGCCGCGGCCTGCCCCTGCACGTGCTGCTCGGCTTCCCGCCCCGGCGCATCATGTCGGGCATCTCCATCGGCATCCAGGAAACGATCGATCAACTCCTGGAAAAAGTGGAGGAAGCGGTGGCCAGCGGCTATCACCGCGTCAAGATGAAGATACAGCACGGACAGGACCTCGAGTGGGTGGAGGCGGTGCGCCGGCGTTTTTCCGACCTGGCGCTGATGGCCGATGCCAACGGCGACTATACACTGGCTGATGCCGCCCACCTGACCCACCTCGACGAATTTAAACTGACCATGATCGAGCAGCCCCTCTCCTACCACGACATCTACCAGCATTCGCTCCTGCAGGCGCGGCTGCAGACACCGCTCTGTCTCGACGAATCGATCCATGACATTGATGATGCCGAGGCCGCCATCGCCCTGAAAAGCTGCCGGGTGATCAACATCAAGCAGGGCCGCGTGGGTGGCATATTGGCAGCGGTAAAAATGGCCCGCTTGTGTGCCGTTAAAGGCGTCCCGGCCTGGTCGGGCGGCATGGACGAAACCGGCATTGGCCGCGCCCTGAACATCCAGCTGCAGACTGCCCCGGGCTTCAACCTCCCCGGCGACACCTCTGAGACCCGCCGCTACTTCCATGAAGACATCGTCGAGCCGGGAGTGGAACTCTCCTCTGACGGTTTCATCAAGATCCCCCCCGGTGCGGGCAGCGGCGTGGAAGTAGTGGCCGAGCGCCTGGAGCGCTGCCTGCTCGATCGCGAGCGGGTCAACTGAGAAATAGGCCAGGGCCATCACGTCTGACTTTCTTTTTTCCAATGCCTGCTCTCGCACTTTTATTTATTGAGATGGATTAAAAAAAATCATATTTTTTATATGTGAATCGACACAGGAGAAAATAAATTGAAAAAAGCATTGTTGTTATCAATTCTTTTGGCGCTGGTCGCCGGCCCGGCATTCGGCGCATCCCTGACCTTGATCCAGCCCAACGGCGGTGAAGAGCTGACCTTGGGAGAAACCTACCAGATCAAATGGAATGCTGTCGGCGTCAGCCAGAAGGTCAAACTGGTCCTGATCAGAAGCGGCGGCGCCTACGTCGGCGTCATCGCCGGCAACCTGAATGCCGGGGACCAGGGCTATTCCTGGAAGATCGGCGATTACCAGGGCGGGACGGCTGACCCGGACACCAACTACAAGATCCGCGTGATCGCCGTAAACGATCCTCAACTCGTTGACGAGAGCGACAAACCCTTCACCATCAAGGCCGCGGCCTCAGCCCCCGATTATTCTTTGAACACCAATTTTGTAAAAATCGATAAAAAAAATATCTATAACCTGGATCCGAATTTTCATTCCATCTCCATAACATCCCCCCAGGCCAACGGCCAATACACGGCCGGACAGCCCTTGCACATCGCCTGGAACAAGGATATTGGCGTTTCAGGCTACATTTACATGGCCCTTCTAAACGACAAGGGAGCGGAATTGGAAGGCATAGCCAATATCCCGAACACGGGTACGTATGACGGCTGGACTCCCGACAGCAAATATACCTGGCCGGGCAACCTGTACCGGATCCGCCTTACCATAAAAAACCCGAGCAACGCCCAACACGGTACTGGACAAAGCGGGCTGTTTTCGATCATGGCCCCGCCGCCCCTGCAAAAAGTGACCCGCTCCCTGGCTCGTAACGGGGAGACGGAGACCACCCAAACCAGGAGTTACCATGACGAAGGCATGCCCGAATGCCTGAGCGCCTCCCACCCCTTGCCAGGCAGGGCACCCGGCACCCGCGAGATCAAGATCGGACACCATGTCGCGTCGGGCCGTCATGGCGAATGCGACTGGTACGAGGCCTTTTATTTCCAGGGCAAGGTCAGCTTCGATCTTGAGGCCATCAAGGGCAAGGATATCATCGAGGCCAAGCTGCTGGTCTCCATGAGCGAATTCCTGGAAAAAGGCCCGCAGGGGACTCTGGCCACAAACGAAGAATGCGACTCCAATTGCGACGTTTACGTGAAGGACTCGAATTTCCCGGGCGGCCTGCTGACCAGCTTCTCTATGTTCGCGGGCGGGGAAAAGAAATCGCTCGACGTCACCCAGGCCGTGAAGCATTGGGCCGCGGGCAATCCCAACAACGGGCTGCTGTTCCGCGCCAAGCTCGACCATTCGCAATACAGCGAAAGCGTCTGCCTGAAATACTACGCGACAATGTTCCTGACAGTGAAATATATAGAATACAAATAGCCTGGGGCCATCCAGCAGGATCCCGGCCAGGCAAAGCAGGTGAAATCCCCCGCTGGACATGTCTCCCGGTTTGTATTAGCATTTTGCCATAGGGAGGGAAACATGAACCAGGATATTTTCGCCATCTTTTCGCTCATGGCCTTTGCGACCGGTTTGGCCCTGGCTGAAGCGGGGCCGATCAGGAGCGTGCTCGATTTCAGCCTGAACAGCCTCGAGGGCCAGGATACAGCTCTACGCCAGTATCAGGGCAAGGTGCTGCTGCTGGTCAATACTGCCAGCAAGTGCGGCTTCACGCCTCAGTACAAGATACTCCAGGAGATCTACCAGCGCTACAAGGAGGAGGGACTGGTCATCCTGGGCTTTCCCGCCAACAATTTTCTGGGCCAGGAGCCGGGAACGAATCCGGAAATCAAGAATTTCTGTATGATCAACTACGGGGTGAGTTTTCCGATGTTCGCCAAGATCTCGGTGCGCGGCAAGGACATTCATCCCATCTACCGGTTCCTGGTCGAAAAGGAAACCAATCCCGGATTCTACGGAAAGATCTCTTGGAACTTCACTAAGTTCCTGGTCGATCGCCGGGGCAACGTGGTGGCCCGCTTCCAACCCAAGCAGGTCCCCGATGACCCTGCCGTGATCGCTGCCATTGAAAAAGCGCTGCAAGAACACTAAACAGTTTTCAGGAATTTTTTCGACCTCGTCAATCCCGAATCGAGAAATTTACCTGCGGCGGGCATCCCGATACGCCTTTGCCCCCAAAAATGGGACAAGCGAATGACCGAATTCCAAATAACAGGACATTATTCCTTCTGGCGCTTGGCAAGCAAAATGCTTTTATGAAATTGATCAAACTGCTGTCTGGGTAGTAAGGAGGATACATGAAAAAGAGCATCGCGGTTTTATGCATCATCTCATTCCTTTCCTTGAGCGGCTGCGCCACCCTGTTCAAAGGCACGTCGGAAAAAGTGAACATGGAATCCAGCCCGGTGCGGGCCGATGTCTATGTCAACGGTCAATTCATGGGTAAAACACCCATGCAGCTCAACCTGGCCGTCAAAAGATCATATGCAATTGAATTCCGCGCCAAAGGCTACCAGTCCCGCACCTACCATATCAACAAC
>SPCN01000130.1 GCA_004525465.1 Chrysiogenales bacterium
CCGACGCGCGAGGCATCCAGATATGGTTTTTGAACCAGGAGCGCCTTAACTGCTGCAGCATGGTCGGCCGGGGCAATGATGCCCACTTTGCGGTAGACGCACTTCCGCCATTCACGGCCGCGCGGAGCCGGCGTGCCGCGCGGATCGATGCTCACGACTATGTAACCCTGCTGGGCCAGCATAAGATGCCAGAGATAGGTCTTTCTTCCCCAGCGGTCGAGGACGGTCTGGGCGGCCGGTTCGCCATATATATGGATAAAAAGAGAATAGGTCTTTGCGGGATCGAAATCCGGGGGCTTGATACTCCAGCCGTCGAGAAGGATGCCGTTGCCGATGTCCACGCGGAAAAATTCCGTTGGCTTGCGTTCGAGGGCGCGGACCGTCTCAATGAGCGCTTGGTTGGACGCAAGTATCCTGACGGAAGTATGTTGGGGAAGTCGCACCAGATCGGTAACCGCAGGCGAATCGAATGTCGAATAGCTATGGATAGCCCATGCACCGTTGGGAGATACCTGGTACGAGTGGCTACCGGGCTGGTTATAAGGTGTCAGTCTTTCGGCTTTTCCTTGGCCGTCCAGCCTGGTCCGGAAAAGATAGCGCTGGGTGGGGTTATCGGGAGAAGCCATGTAATACAACCAGCCGGCTTTGGCATCGATCATTTCCACGCTGATTACGTCGAAAGCGCCGGGCGTCACCAGCCGGGCGCGGCCATCGGCCCGGGAGACGATGTAGACATGCCGCCATCCATCCCGCTCGCTCAGCCAGGTGAAAGCGCTGCCGTTTTCCAGCCAGCGGAAATCATTCACAACATCAACCCAGGCTTCATCGCGGTCAACAAAAACCGGCCGGACATTTCCCGTCAAAGCGTTGCCGCACAGGACCTGGTTGGTGTTCTGCAGACGGTTGAGGTGCTCGATGACGAGCTCTTGGGAGTCCTCGGTCCAGAACATGCGGGCAATGTAGTTGTCACGTGCATCACCCGCAACCTTAAGCCAGACCACGGGGCTGCCCAAGGCGTTCACAATGCCGACCCGGCAGGCCGAATTCATCTCGCCGACTTTGGGGTATTTGATGGACATGACGCCGGGATAGCGGGTGTCCGTGTTGTTGATCAGGAAGTAGTCCTTGATCCCCGAACTGTCAAATTGCCAGAAGGAGATGAACTTCCCGTCCGGACTCCATCTGAACCCGTCCCGGATGTCCAGTTCTTCTTCATATACCCAGTCGCCGGTGCCGTTGATCATGGTCTCGGAACCGTCAAAGGTCAGTCGCACGATTTTTCCGCTGGCGATGTCCTCGCTATAGAGGTCATTTTTTTGGACATAAGCCGCTTGCTGTCCCGATGGAGATATTTTGGCAAACTGCAGAGTCGATAATTCGAAATCCGCCCCAAGCTTCCTGAACTTTCCGGAAACCAGGTCCAGGATCCAGAAATCACCCTTGGTATTCCTCCTCCACACTCGCTTGCTGTTAGTGAAGACAATCAGAAGCTTCCCATCCGTTGACCAATTATAGTCCTCGATGGTCAGGGGGGTTGCGGCGTCCTTAGGAATAAGCTTATGCGCGGGAACAAGAATTTTTCTTTTGCCAGAGACTGCGCTGTAAAGGATGATGTCTTTCGCACCCTTAACGCTCCCCGAACTTTCCAATGTCGTGTAGGATACACTGTCCTTCATCCAGCGGGCAGGGCCGAAATGTTCCGGAGTAAATTCCTGACTATCGAAAATCCTTTCCAGGCTCAAATGCGGGTCCAGAGCTTTCTTTTTGGTCGGTATGGAGGAATTCGCAAAACATGAAACGGCTGCAAAGGCAAGGATGAGTACATTAAGTCTTGTTTTTATCGTTTGTCTCCTTGAAATGGACCAGGGAAGGAGCAACTGAGATTTCTCATTATCCAATCATATCACAATTTCCTCCTGCACATCTTCAGGCGAACGCTTGATTTTAAAAGTGGAAAAGGGTACATGGTCATCTCTCACGGTACTTGACTTCTTTGCTTCAGCCGCCGGCGGGCGTCCTGATATAGTTTTCCCAATGACGCCATTTGTTTTTCTCTTTCTCGTCACGCGTTAGGCGTCACGCGTCACGATAGTTCGATTTGTCCCTTATCCTTCTGCCTTTTTAAAATTCCTCAGGATATAGAAGAACCCGGCAAAAACGATCGCCCCCAGGATCAGGAAGACGGCAAGATCGCGCATCAGGAAGGTCGGGTCATTCTTCAGCCACATGATGATACCCATGGCGTTGACGGCGACGATCATGGTGGTGAAGAAGCCGTAGAACATGAACTGGATGGGAAACGATGAAGCGGGCCGGGTCCAGAGCAGGTAGACACTTAGAAGGCCCAAGGGGATGGTGAAGCCCAGGTCAAAGACGCGTACCAGCCAGAAGGCGGTCGGCGCGATGTCGTAGCCGCGGGTCGTCCCCCTGGCCATCACCTCGAACACTTCCTTCATCCACATGGCGGCGAAGACCAGCAGGAAAAAAACCAGGAGCGACGAATAGACGGCCAGCCCTTTTTTATTGAATCGGGCCACGCGGTCCCTGGGAAAGACCGAGAGTGAATAGATCATGACCAGCAGGGCCGCGACCAGGATGAACAAGAAGTGGAAAAAGTACTTTTCGCTGTTCCCGGTGTAGGCGGGGGAACTCCATTCCCAGCCGATGGTATAGCTCAGGACGAAATAGATGAGGTAGAGCGGCGTGATGATCAGCAGGTACTTGGCGATGGGTTTCCGCAGCCAGAGGGTGATGCCGCCGGCGAGCGAGATCAAGCTGAGCAGGAAGAGGTTGACGACATCCTGACCGATGATCTGGTTGTTGATGACAGCGGCGGACTTGTAGCGGATGGCGCCTAGCAAGAGCGGGCCCTGGAGGGCCAGATAGATCAGCAGCAGTCCGCTCACGACGGCCAGCAGTCCGACCAGGATGCGTTCGAACTCATTGCCGAATGTGTTGTCTTTTGTCATATAGGCGCCTCCGTGCTTTTTCGGGTCAATGGAAAGTTCCCGGCCAATATGGATTTTCCCATTGATATTTTAAAACAGCGAGCCCCGGATTGCAACGGGGCTGTTGCTTTCGAGGGCGCATCGGGGTACAATGGCAGCATGATGGCTCGACCGAGATCTCAGTTGCTCCGTTCCCGGCGCATCGTCCTTTTGATCGTTCCGATTCTCCTGCTGGCCGCCGTGCTGGCCGGGCGCTATTTCTCTTCCCGCAAAACCGTCACTGAAGTTCCAAGCTCATTCCGTGATCAGACCCTTTCCGAAGCCCAGGAAGTCCAGGTGAATATCAATCCCGGCGATTTCTGCGCCGCTGTACTGGAGCGGGGCGGCATGGATGGGCATGAAGCGGCGCGGTTGATCGCCGATGTCCGTCCGGTCTACGACCTGGCTAAAATCCGCAGCGGCCAGGTGCTGACCTTGTTTTTCGAAAAAGGTCTGCTGCGCAACCTGGTCTATCCCATTGACCGCGACTCCTTTTTGGAGGCCTGGCGCGGTTCCGGCGGGGGCTTCCGCGGCCGCGTCGCCGCCGTGTCCTACGATGTGCGCCGAGAAACCGTGCGCATCAGGATAGAGAATTCCCTGTACGAAGCAACCCTGGCCAGCGGTGAAATGATGGAATTGTTCGAACCGCTATCCAGGATGTTCGAATATGACGTGGATTTCAACCGCGACATCCAACCCGGAGACATGGTGTCGGCAGTGTTGGAAAAAAAATATCTGAACGGAAGACTGGCCGCTTACGGCGACATCCTGGCCGCCGAACTGCTCAATCACGGCAAGAGCATCCGCGTTGTGCGCTACCCGTCTCCGGGCGGCGGCATGGGTTATTACCATCCCGACGGCCGCTCCACCCGGCGCATGTTTCTGCGCTGCCCGCTGCCGTTCGTCCGCGTCACTTCGCGCTACGGCAGGCGCCGCCACCCGATACTGGGATATTCGCGGCAGCACAACGGCACCGATTTTGCTGCTCCCTACGGCACGCCGGTGCGGGCCACGGCTTCGGGAGTGGTGAGCGGGCGCGGCCGCGACGGCGGCCGGGGCAATTATGTGACCATCCGCCACGCCAACGGCTTTGCCAGCCATTACTACCATCTCAACCGTTTCGCCGGCGGTTTGCGGGTGGGGCTGCGGGTCGAGCAGGGGCAGGTGATAGGCACGATCGGCAGCACCGGCCTTTCCACCGGGCCGCACCTGCACTACGGCCTGCTCAAGAACGGGCGCTATCTAAACCCGCTGCGCCTGCAGTCGCCGAGCGTGGCGCCGCTGCCAAAGGAAAAGATCGTTGAATTTCAAACATATTGTCACTTGGTCTTCACCCCGATCCTGAGGCCGCAGGCAAACCCGCTGCCGGCCAATATCCCGATCAATGCAGGCTCCCTGCCCCTTGAGGCCGGGAACGTGCGCGACCCGCGCTGAGCGGGGCAACTATTTTTTCCGGTACATTCCCGCCATGCGGGCGATGGTCTCGGAGATCAGTTGCCGCAGTGCCGGGGGCTCCAGCACCTCGACGTCGGCGGCGAAAGGCAGGAGGTCGCGGATGATCTCGCGGAAATCGGCCACCGGAAATTTTAAAACCAGGCTGCCGTCCGCCTGGATCTCGCTCGCCTGGCCGGGAAACCAGACCTGGTCGCGGACCGTGCGGGCGCTGCCGGAATGGAAGCGCAGCACAACCTGGGTGGCCGGGCCGTCGAAAAATATGCCGTAACGCGTTTCGATCTTCTCCTTTATTTCCCGCGCGGCCGCTTGGTTTTCCGCTTTTTCAGCGAGTACTTCGGCCCCGTGCATCCTGGACAGCAGGAAATCGCGGATGCCCCGCCGCTGGCGGCAGTAAGCGATCAGGTGCCAGTTGCCCATGTAAAGCAGCAGGTGCAGGGGATCGACCGTTCGTTGCGTGGTCTCTTCCGTATAGCCCGACGAATAGGTAATGGCCAGCTGCCGCTCCTGGCTCAGGGCCAGCAGCACGGCCGAGAAGATCGCGGCTTCTACCCGGCAGTACCTGACGTTTTTCAAGGAGATCCTGCTTTCGAGCCGCGGTAGGTCCAAGTCGATGTTTTGGCCGATTTTTTCTAAAAACTGGTCGAGCTTTTTCTTCAGATTGCGGTCGGGCATGGCCGCGGCCAGGCGCCGGGAGACGATCAGCGAGACGATCTCCTCTTCGCTCACCCAAAGGCCGGGGAATTCGAAATTGTCGCTGTTGTAATAATAGCCGTGGTGCTCGCTGGAATACTCGATCGGCGCTTCGAGGAAGAGGCGCATGAATTCGATCTCGCGGGCCGCCTGGCGGCGCGAGATCTCGAAACGCCCGGCCAAGTCGCCGAGCTTTGGGTATTTTTTGCCGCGCAGGCGGTCGTGGAACCACAGGTAGCGTTCATATGCGAGTTTCTTGGCCATGGACGATTTATAGCAGTGCTGTAAAAAAAATACAATGACCGCAGCTGACCCGGGGCCGGCAGCACCATTTTTTGAAAATTCGCTGTCCGGAGAGTTGAAAAGGACAGTTTTTAAAGATTGGCAAGCAACAGAACCGGGAACTGCCAGGGAAATGCAAGTATCTTAAAAAAATCGTTCAGCGGTACATGCCCCTTCCCTGTTTGAAATAAGAGGGACGCGAGGGACCGGCAAATTGGCGCGGGCCGCTGCGGCGGTTGCGGTCGCCGCCATTCCCGCTTCGCGGCGTCTTGGGGGCGGGCCGGGCCTCGGCCCCGGTCGCCCGGCAGGCGGCTTCGGAATGGAAGTTGTGGGCGGTATCGACCGGAACCCCGACGCGGATCAGTTTCTCTATGCTGCGCAGAAAATCGCGTTCACTGGCCGAACAGAACGAAACGGCGTCGCCGCCGGCTCCGGCCCGGGCCGTGCGGCCGATGCGGTGGATGTATACTTCGGGCTCCACGGGCAGGTCATAGTTGATGACATGGGAAATGCCGTCCACGTCCAGCCCGCGGGCGGCGATATCGGTGGCGACCAGCACGCGGATGCGTCCGTCCTTGAAACTGGCCAGCGCCTCGGTGCGCGCGCCCTGGCTCTTGTTGCCGTGGATGGCGGCGGCCGAGATGCCGGCGCCACTGAGTTTTTTTACCACCTTATTGGCCTGGTGCTTCATCTGGGTGAAAACAATGACACGGTCCCAGCGAGAATCGTCCAGCAGTCTGGTCAACAGGGCGTCCTTGTTGTTTTTGTCAACGAACATCACCCGCTGCACGATGCGTTCGACGGCCGGCGCTTCGTGGGCGATGGTCACGTGCACGGCGTCATGGACCAGGGTGCGGGCCAGGGCCACCACCTCGGGCTCCATGGTGGCCGAGAAAAAAAGCGACTGGCGTTGGCGCGGCAGCCTGGCAATGACTTTCTTGATGTCAGGAAAAAAACCCATGTCGAGCATGCGGTCGGCCTCGTCCAGGACGAATATTTCGATGGTGTCCAGGCTGACGTGGCCCTGCTGCATGAGATCGAGAAGCCGCCCCGGGGTCGCCACCAGGATGTCGAGCCCGCGGTTCAGGGCCTGGACCTGGGGAAGCTGGCTGACGCCTCCGAAAATAACGGCATGACGGAAACGCATATGGCGGCCGTAAGTGGAGGCGCTTTCATTGATCTGGGCCGCCAATTCCCGGGTTGGTGTCAGGACCAGGACGCGCGCCCGGCCGCGTTCCGGCTGCCGCTTATGCA
>SPCN01000349.1 GCA_004525465.1 Chrysiogenales bacterium
CCCGCCAGCCCCTTACCTGGAAAATGTTTTTTCTGCTGCCTTTGCTCGTGATCGTTCTAATCCTTGCTTTTTTTATTTTTTTCCGCCACAAGCGCCAGGAAGTAAAGAGGGATCCCCAAAGCAATGTCCTGCTCATTACCCTGGACACGACTCGCGCCGACCGCCTGGGCTGCTCCGGCTACGTTCCGGCGCAAACACCGAACCTGGACCGCCTGGCTGCAGAAGGCGTCAACTGCCAAGCCGCTTACAGCCCGGTGCCCCTGACCCTGCCGGCCCACTGCACCGTGCTCAGCGGCTTGTATCCCCCGGCCCACAAGGTCCGCAACAACGGCAGCTATTTCCTCCCCGAACCAGTGCTCACCCTGGCCGAGATACTGGGCCAAAACGGCTACCAGACTTCAGCCTTTGTCTCTTCCTTTGTCCTGGATTCCCGCTTCGGTCTCGACCAGGGGTTCAGCGTTTACAATGATGAGTTTGCCGGCGGCGGGGCCAAGACCTACAAATCGGAAAGGGATGCTGCCGCCGTCTTCGCCGCTTTTTCCAGCTGGTTCGCCGGGCGCGGCGCCGGAAAATTTTTTTCCTGGGTCCATTTTTTCGACCCGCATGCTCCCTATGATCCTCCCGAACCATTGCGCAGCGCTTTCAGCGACAATCCCTATGACGGCGAGATCGCATATATGGATCATTATATTGGCGCCATCCTCGACCTGCTCAAGGAAAAACACTTAATGGAAGACACCCTGGTCGTCATCGCCGGCGACCACGGCGAAGCGTTCGCAGAGCACGGCGAAACCGGACACCAGGTTTTCTGCTACGAGGAGAACCTGCGTGTACCGCTGATCTTCCACGCTCTAAACCGCCTGCCGGAAAACATGCGCCTGAAACAGAAAGTCGGTTTGACCGATGTCATGCCCACCGTTCTTGAATTTTTACAGATTCCCGTCCCCGCTTCGCTCCAGGGCCGGTCGCTGTTGCCGCTCATGCAAAAAAAGGACACGGTCGAACCGGATCTGTACCTGGAAAGTTTTTTTGCCTTCGAAGCCTTCCACTGCGCCCCAATCCGGGGCATCATCCAGAAAAATTACAAATATCTCGATCTGCCCAAGCCCGAACTGTACGACCTGCAGCAAGACCCGGGAGAAAGAAAAAACCTTATCTCCGGCTCAGCCGTCCTGGGTCAAAAAATGAAAACAAGCCTGAACGAACTTACCCGCCGCCTGGGCGGCAGCGACATGCAGGGCCAACGCCGCATGACCGACGCGGAAAAAAGCACCCTGGCCTCACTTGGCTATATCACTTCGGCCCCGGCCGCACAAAGCGCTGGTCCGCGGCCCGACCCCAAGGACAAGATCGCCGGCTGGCAGGTATTCAACCGCGGCGCCGAGCAGGCGGCCCAGGGGCAATCAGACGCAGCCGCAGCCAGCCTACTCCAGGCCATCGAACTCATTCCCGATTACGCCGGATCTTACACCATATTGGCCAATGTCTATTTTAAAAACGGTCAGAACGACAAGGCCCTGGCCCTGTTCCGTGACGCCCTGATCCGCATCCCCACCGATACCACCCTGAAAACCGAGTACGCGGTGCTACTGATCAAAATGAACCGCCTTGACCAAGGCATGACCCAATTGCAGGAATTGACAAAAACGGATTTAGTAGACAAAAAGGCCTTCGTCTATTCCCAGATGGGAAGCATAGCGGCAGCACAGGACAATCCGCCCCAGGCCATAACTTATTACCGCCAGGCTCATGAAAGTGAACCAGACAATGATGACTACGCCCGCAAGTTGGCTTTCCTCCTGCACCGGACCAACCGCTTTGCCGAAGCCTTGACAATATACCGCAACCTGGAACAAAAACAGCCGGATGACATCCAGTTGATCCGCGACATGGCTATCGTCTACGCCCAGATGAACGACCTCGAACAAGCCCGTAGCTATTTCACCAGGGCGCTGCAGCGTTCACCTGACGCAAACCTGCATTACAATTTCGCCTTGCTGCTGGCCCGCCAGGGCCAATACGCCGAAGCCGCGGCCATGATGGAAAAATTCCTGATCGCAGTTCCGGCCGCATCGGCCCAAGCCCAGGCGGCCCGCCGCTACCTTGCCGACTGGCGCAGCCGCTGACGGATTGACCGTGGAAAGCGCTGATTGTCTTTGCTAAATTCCGAGCTTCTGCTATAATGGCTATTGTGTTTGTCATGGAGAAAAGGCATGAAAATATTTTTGGACACGGCCAACATTACTGAGATCAAAAAAGGTCTGGCCTTCGGGGTCATTGATGGCGTCACCACCAACCCCAGCCTGGTCGCCAAGGAACAGCGGGAATTCATCCCGCTGATCAAAGAGATCACCGCCGCCATGCCGGGACCGGTTTCGGTCGAAGTCACGGCCAGCAAACCCGAAGAAATGATCGCCCAGGCTGAAAAATACGCGGCCATCGCCGCCAACGTGGTCATCAAGGTGCCCATCAACCTGGAAGGCCTGCAGGTGGTCAAGGCCCTGGCCGGTCGCGGCATCAAGACTAATGTCACCCTGATCTTTTCCGCCTCCCAGGCCCTGTTGGCCGCCAAGGCGGGAGCGACCTATGTGTCGCCCTTCGTCGGCCGCATCGACGACATTTCCGGCGACGGCATGGCCCTGGTCGAGGACATCGCCCTTATCTACGACAACTATAACATCGCCACCGAGATCATCGTTGCCTCGGTGCGCCACCCGCTGCATTTCGTGCAGGCGGCCAAGATCGGAGCCGACATAGCCACCATCCCCTTTGCCACCCTGGCCCAGCTGCTCAACCACCCCTTGACCACCAGCGGCATGGAACGCTTTTTAAAGGATTGGCAAAAGGTCAA
>SPCN01000221.1 GCA_004525465.1 Chrysiogenales bacterium
CTGGCCGGCGCGATGCTGGAGAAGAACCTGGCCCTTTTGCGCCGCTTGATCCAGGGTTGAGCGGGGCTGGCCTTCTCCGTCCCCGGACTACAGGTAGCCTAAGTTTTCAAGCTGCTTGCGCAGATCACTGTCCAGGCCGGCGGACTGCCCATCCCGGCCTTTGTAGGCGGCGGCGAGTTTTTTCTGTTCCATCAGCAGGGCGGTGGCCAGGCGGCGCAG
Organism: Chrysiogenales bacterium; assembly: GCA_004525465.1. Taxonomy (GTDB): domain Bacteria; phylum Acidobacteriota; class Aminicenantia; order UBA2199; family UBA2199; genus UBA2199. The sequence continues at coordinate 220 of SPCN01000221.1, forward strand.
TCGTGCCAGCAAAGGATGGCCGGCGCGGGCCAGGTTGCGCTTTTCCAGCGGGTCGGCCGCGCCGTCAAAGAGCCATTCCGTCTCCCCGCTGCTGGGTTGGTTGGAATAGGCGAACTTCCCGTCCAGGATGCGCACGGAGTCGAAGCCATTGCTGAAACTGGCTGGAGGCGGAGGCGTGAAGGCTTCCTCGCGAAGCCGGGGCATGAGCGAAGCCGCCTGCACCTTGGCTGGCTGTGGAATCCCCAGGTACTCCAACAGGGTGGGCATGATGTCGAACATGCGCACGGGGACGTCGACCTTCTTTCCGGCCATGGCGGCGCCGGGAAATTTGACCAGCAGGGGAACATGCAGAGTTTCGCGGAAGAGCCGCCAGTGTAAGATGTCGCCGTGCTCCCAGAATTCCTCGCCATGGTCGGAGAGGAGGATGACCAGCGATCGGTCGTACATCTTTAACTCCTCCAGGATGCGGCGGACGCGGCCAAAAACGAAATCTGAGTATGCCACTCCGGCGTCGTACATGGCGACAATATGGCGGCGATGGCTTTCGTTGTCTTTGTCGACGCCCCGCCAGAACCGGGCAGGCGTTGACTCGTCGGGATGGATCCGCGGCGGAAGATCTTGCCGGGAGCGGGGCAGTGCCGCGGACAACTGCGGCAGGAAACGGTCGACCAGCGGCCGCGGCGCCTTCAAGTAGGGATCATGACAGAGATAGTGGTGCAGGAAAAGGAACAGCGGTTTGCTTTCCCGGCGACTCCTGGCCAGCCAGGAGCGGAGATGGCTCAGCGTTTTGTCGTTGTGCCAGAGACGGTTCCATTGGATCGCCCGGTGGACGTAAAGATCGAAACCGCGGCCGAAGCCGAACTCCGGCGCCACGTAGCCGCCGCCATGGAACCCCGCCGTCAGGTAGCCGCCAATCTTGAGTATTTCAGGCAGTGTGGGGATGGCCGGGCTGAGCGGCCGCAGATCCGTGTGGTTGTCGATGGTGTGGGTATTGGTCACGCCGTGCACCGGCGGCAGCATCCCGGTGAAGAGCGACATGTGCGAAGCCGCCGTGCTGGGGGCCTGACTGTAGGCCTGCATGAACTGCACGCTTTCGCGGCTAAAGGCGTCGATCTGCGGCGAAGTGGCGAGCGGATAGCCGTAGCAGCCCAAATGGTCGGCCCGCAGCGTGTCGATCGACATCAGCACGATGCAGGGCCTTTCCGGGCGCTGCGCAACGGGCGGGTTCAGGATGAGCAACAAGGCTGCCCCCAGAACAACCGCCGCAAAAAGCCTGTGTTTCATGATTGAATACCTATTCAGCCATTGCCGCCGCGGCATAATTTGGCGATGCGTTTGGCCATGGCCATGATGGTCAGGATGGGGGGATTGCCCAGCGAGGCCGGGAACAGGCTGGCATCGGCCACAAAAAGGTTTTCCGGCAGCCGGGGATCGTGAAAGGTCCGGGCCTGCGCGGCGGTCAGGGGCAGCATCCCCCCGGGATGCCCGGCGTTGACGGTCCCGAAAAACAGCTGGTTCTTGTCGACTCCGGCCCGATGGAAGATTTCGGCGCAAGTAATGGCGGCCTCTTCCAGGTTTTTCCGGTCGTTGGCGGTCAGGATCTTTTCGACGCGGCCCCCAATGAAACTGCCCTGGTTGTCGTCAGCCAACTTGATCATCAGGCTGTAGATATCGCCGGCTTTCCGGCGCCACTCCCGATTAAAAAAGAAACTTAAATGGTCGAAGTAGGGCGAGATGATGTAGCCTTTCTTCTGCACTGCGAAAGGCATGGGCATTTCGCGATTCTGGAAACTGTCCTTCATCTCCGTGGCCACGCAAAGGACCGGATCCACAAAGAGCTTGGCTTCGCAAGCGATGCCGGAATTCCTCAGGATGGGCGGTGTGCCCAGGCCGCCGGCGGCCAGCACGATCAGGTCGGCCGGGAACCATTTTGTGTTCGGGCCATGCCTGGCCAGCACCCCGCGGGCGCGACCGTTTTCATGGACGATCCGTTTGGCCCGGTGGCCGGTCAGCAGCCGGGCGCCGTTTTGCTGCGCCTGATCCAGGAGCCGACGGCTGTCCCACTTGATCCCGTGCGGGCAGCCCAGGACACAGCGGCCGCAGTTGCGGCAATGCGCATGTTCGCCCATCTTGGGCATGACTTGGGGGTCTAGTTTCATTTCCCGGCAGATGTTGAATACGTTCCGGGTGAACGGCCGCCATTTTTTCTGGTGACCGGCAAAAACGGGGATCTCTGCGAAAAGTTCAGCGAATTCCTCGTCAAGATCGATCCCCAGCGCCTGCAGGCCGTGATCCAGGCGGATGGCGTTTCCAGTACTGATCGTCGTGGTCCCGCCGCTGCCGTTGCCGCTGACCAGGATCATCCCCGCCCCGGTCTTGCGGACCTTCATGGCGGGAAAGATCCAGCCGATCTCGCGTTCGTCGAAAAGCAGCCCGGTTTTTCTGAACTGTTCGAGCAGAGACAGATTGGCGGTCAGGGGCCGGAAGGCACGGCCCGCTTCAAGGATGGTGACCTTGAATCTTCCCTGGAGTTCCCTGGCGCACATGGCGCCGCCGGCGCCGCTGCCGATCACGATGGCGTTATCCATTTTCCCCGGCCGGCCATTCAATGCGGGCACGGCAGGCGTCGGCTCCCTCGGTCAAACGTTGGGAAAAAACGAGCCGGCCCCCGCAGATGCCGGCGACGATGCCTTCGTCCAAAGCCGAGATGAAGCGGCAAATTTCGGGCGAATAGCAGGGCTCGAAAAAACAGCGCTGGACCGTCACCGTGCCCAGGGGATCGACCGCCATATCGATGGCCAGCATGCGGTACAGGTGGTGCAGCGTGGCCGCGACATCGGCCCGGTTGCGGATGGGAAGCCTGGCGCGGATATCCTGTCCCAGGTGGCGGGCGTTTTCGTAAAGAATTTTTCGCACCGTGAGCTCCGTTCCTTTTTTGATCGCTTTTTCAGCCTGGCTGCGGGAGAACAGCGCGAAGTGGCGCAGCCTTTCATTATGAGATGAAGCGCGCCGCCATCCCGCGCATTCCTGGCCGAAGGCCGCGGCCGTGAGCCGGAGCAGCTCGTTCAGGGCCTTTCTCCTGCCGGCGAGTGGAAGGCAGTTCAGCAAAAGCCTGAGGGTCAAGTTGGCCATGATCCAGCGTGTTTTTTTTGCAGGAGATACAGCCACATGACCAGCGCCCCGATAAATCCGTCAGCGACGGCGTTGGCCAGGCAGACCAGGTACGGTGCTCGTCCGAAAAAGAAAACCAGTGACAGGATCGAGCTGGCAAATTTACCCTGTGCCAGAAGCAGTGGCAAAATGGGATGGCCGGGCTTTCTGTACATCAGCCAGGCCAGCAATGTGACCAGGTACATGTAGGCAACAGCCAGGATGGGGAAAAAGCTTCCGGAATGGACCGGGGCCGGGGCCAGGCCCAGTTGCGGAGAGAAGCGGTTGAAGAAATCGAGGACTCCTTCCGGCCGAAAAAGAAAAAACAGGCCCACGGCGGCAAAAATAACGGCCAAGGCCAGGCTGAAAAAACGGTAGAGGCGCATTGGCTGAATTTTCATGTTTATTTCCTCTTTTTATGGCGAAGATAGAGGCGGAAAAACTCGGCTGGCGGTCCGAACTCGACTTTTTGCATGAGTCGCAGAGACGCTTCAGGATCCAGGATCCCCTGATCGTTGCCGGCATCGTGGAACAGCGTGTAGTTCTTGTTGATGAAACAGTCATGGTCGGACGGGAAGCGGGTTTTCATTTTCCCGAACAGTTCGGCAAGGGAGTGGTCGCGAATGTTGCCGAAAGTCATGGGCGTGAACACGCAGGGACTGACTTCGCCGCAGGCATCGATGTAGACCATTTTGTGCCCGGCGTTGCAGCCGAAATGATCCGGGCCCTCGAAGTGGCCGAGGTAATTGACCGTCATGCCCTCGCGGCGGTTGTATTGGTCCTGGATGCGGACCAGTTGCAGGCGTTCGGCTTCAACGATCACCTGGTCTTTGTCCCAGAATGCCGCCA
>SPCN01000358.1 GCA_004525465.1 Chrysiogenales bacterium
CCAGCTGAAGGAACGGCCGTCGGAGGGGACGAACTTGATTTCGATGCCGTCATAGGTGGATTTATACCCGGGGGTGACATTCTTGATCACCTTGCCGTCCTTGAGCGAGACCAGGATAATTTCGATCTTGTAAGTGCGGTAATTGACCGTGACCACGGCCAGCAGTTCACCGCCCGGGGATACCTGGTGGGAAAAGGAATAGGCAAACGGGAAATCGGGGCCGATGATGAAGCTGTAATCCTCTGGGTTTTCGCGGCCGATGAAGGTCTTGAAGCGGTTGCGGGCGTATTTCTTGAATTCATAATTGAAGGTCTTGGGCACGAAATTGAACTGTTCCAGGAAAGTCCTGCGCTTGCTGACCAAGGCCGGACGCCGCTGGCTGTACAGCAAATCACGAACACCCTTCTTGCCGAATTTTTCATAAAAAAAATCGTACATCAGGTGACCGAAATCGTATGGGGTGCGGTTGTTGCCGTAATCGGCGCGGATATCGCCGTTTTCCTGGATCTCGGGGATACGATCACTGAGCACATTGTCGATGATGGTCATCAGGCTGAAACTGTCCCAGTAGTCGGTCATGAATTCAGCGAAGCCCTCCATGACCCACAGGGGGGGTCGGTTGAAATCAAACATGCCCAGAGAGCGGTTGCGGTACAAAATGGCATTTTCAAAGGAATGGGACAACTCGTGGATGATCAGCCGCCCAAGGTCTTCGCTGCTGCGGTTGCCATAGATCACCACCCGCTTGCCAACCGGCTCGGTAAAACCTTCGAAACTCCCCGGGGGGATGATGCCAGGAAACAGGTTGGTTTGCTCCAAATCGGTCTGTTTGTTGTAAAAAATGATCGGGGTCTTCTCCTCGATGGTCACGTTCAAAAGCGAGGAGAGCTTTTCATAGGCCTTTTCCGCTTCGCGGGCCACCCGGCCCAGCAGTTCCGGGTCATCCATATAGTGATAAATGCGGAAATTCTTGGTGTCCGCATATTTCCAAGGGAAGGCCTGGCGAACGATCTTGTTTTTTCCGTAATAATAGGAATACTGCCCGAACAGGACCGCGGCGCAGAACAGACAGAAAAAGGCGAATGTTGTTTTTTTCATATTGCCACCCTATTTGTATAAAATAAATCTTTCCTGGAGTGCTTTGCGTGGTTGCAGGGCCGCGGTCAGCTTGGCTGTCATCTTGGCGAACATGCTGTTGAAATTAAACTGGGCCGCGCTGGCGCTGCCTGGTTCCAATTTCTCCGTATACGTTTCCTGCTTGAGGATCTTGGCCTTGTCGCCGTCGATGAGAAAAACCTTCATCTCCATTTCCCACATCTGTACCGTTTCATAAGCGTTTTTCTTTTTGCCCATTTCATCCCTGGTCTCCTTGACTACGCCCATTTTCTTGATGTTCAGTTTCAGTTTGCCGGTGAAAAAAAGCGCCTTGGGGTGGGCCTGGAAAACCTTTTGGAAAAAGACGCTGTTGTCGTACTGAATATCCACGGCCAAACGGTAGCGCCGCAAGATACCACGGATCATGGCCCAATGGTCGGGCTCGAGCAGGGTGATCTTCTTGTCGATGGCGAAAGGCATCTCTTCGGCGAATGTCCTGCGGATCTCGGTCTCGGCAGTCAAATCGGCCTCGGGGATATCGCAGACAAAGTCGATGAAGAACACATCACGGTAAGCGGAAAAATCGGCGATTTTTTCCTCGCTGAAAGGGATGGGCACGGAGACGAATGATTCAACGCAGGCCACGCTCAGGCCGGCCAGGAGCAGCAGCGGGATGATCTTACTTTTCATTGTCGTCCTTCCTCTGGTTTTTTTTGAACTGACTGAAGTTGTTCTGGATCTGCGGATGGCCGGGAGCCAGTTTCAAGGCCAGCTCATATTGGCGCTGGGCCTCCTCGTAGCGCCCCAGGCTTTCCAGGGCCACGGCCAGGTTGTTGTGCAGGGCGGCCGAGTCATTTCCCGCTGCCAGCGCTTTCTGCAAGCGGTAAGAAGCCTCCTGCCACAGCCCCTCTTTGGCCAACTTGCCGGCAAACTCGAAATCGGAGCGGTAGCTATGGACGGCGCATGCGGTTATTGAAAAAACGCATAGGATCAGCAAGATGATTTTTTTCAATTCGACCTCCCTTTAAACTCCCAGGTGCAAGATACGATACAACTCCAAATTTCCAAACAAAATTTGTCTTTGTTCCTTGCATTTTTTTTCATACATACAAAATAAATAATGCATTAAAATTATTTTTTTTTCAATCTTTCCGTTACTATCATTTAAATTCGTTACTAAAGTTCTATGGTGTTTTGACCGCAGCCGATTTTTTTTGCTCATTTTGCCCTCAGATCGAATGGAATGCAACTTTCCTGCCAAAAAAAACCGGGGGAGCTGTCCACTTTTTATGACAGGTTTTTTTTAAAACATCAAAAATAGGTCATTTGTGGTTTTATTTATCTGATTATTCCCAACGACCACTGCAAGCTTATGTCTTTTCTTCTTGACTTTCCCTATTGCCGCGGGTATAATGTTTTATTGGATCGCGGGGTGGAGCAGTCAGGTAGCTCATTGGGCTCATAACCCAAAGGTCGTAGGTTCAAATCCTACCCCCGCTACCATCTTTTCTCCCAATCAAATCATATTCAAATTCCAATCCTTCATCTTTTCTTCTAAACCAAAGGTCGTCCCGCTAAGGCGGGGCTCCCGCCCTCCTCGGGACGGTCGTAGGTTCAAGCCGAGGCGAGCACGCAGTGCGAGCCGAGACCTGCGGAGCGGC
>SPCN01000327.1 GCA_004525465.1 Chrysiogenales bacterium
ACCGATTTTTTCAAGTTTTCCAGCTCGCTGGGGGCCGCGGCCAGGACTGCCAGGCAGAAAAAAACAACCAGTATGATCAGGAAATAACGGATTTTCATCTCCTAGTTTATAACACATTCCCGGCCCCACGTAAATATTCCCCAGTTAAAACCGGCGATGACAAAGGAGATAAAAAGAGCACCTCGTTTTCTGAAACACCAAAACAATCATCAATCGCAAAAAATTGGTTTTTTTCCAAACTGCATCAAGCGCTCATTCCATACAGATGATTCGCGAATTGCTCCAACTTGGGATTGGGATATTCTCGCTTATTACTATTTTTCCGGTTCCATTCAATTTTGCCAATGCAACCAAAGCGCATAGTATAAAATGACCAGTAGAAGCGAAACCATGTTGCCGACGAAGAAATAGTCATTAGAAACCTTATTACGCATGTTTCCTTTATTGCCCGTGATATCCGTGCTGTCTATGTTGTCTATACCGCCCATATCATCTTTGTCATTCACACGCGTGCCAATCTTGATGGCACCGAAAGCAATCAGGGCGTGCGGCAGATTGTAAACCAGGCAAAGGAAAAGGAAGGACCTCTCTAGCCAGCCCTTGATCATCTGAAGATCGATCCGCCATTGCCATTTTTTCTCAAATCTCTTCTTTACCAGCAGGAAAACAAAATACGCTACCATTTCCCCCATTAAAAAGATTGCTGTGAACAGGGCTATTTTTGACATGGCGCACCCTCCAGCAAAAGGACTATCAGTTTTTTCACGGTCTGGTATTCGGTAATTTGCAGGCTTTTTTTCCATTTCCAACTTTGTGAAATATTTTTCTTTATCTGACCGGCTACCTTCTTGTAATCATCACAATCCAAAAACTCCTTCACAATGCGGTAATCTTTAAATGCCCAGGCATCGACAATGGCTTGATAGAGAATAAAAACCAATCCCAATTTTTCGGAAAGAGGCGTATCGTATGTTTGGATCAGAAACCTGATTTTTTTTGGTTTGCTTTTTTCCAATAACTTCCGACTTGTGGTCAAGCCCTCGCCAAGCATCCCATAGGCAATCCTGGGATTGATTTTGGTATCGATCGATCCAAAATTCAAAATATACTTAAGTTTGAAATTTAAATTGAGCTTCACAATCGCCTCTTCCATCGCCAGAATCACATCGATCCCATCCGGCAAAGATCTTACAATAGCCTGAAACTCATCACCGAGAGTAACGGTCAATGGCGAAAGGAAACTGTGCCTATATTCATTATTGATCTTGTTTACAAGTTCCAGGAAACCCTTTATAACGGTTTGGCTGTTCCTTTTTCGGCTGCCGATGATATCGGCCATCAGAATATGATATTTCTTCATATGTCCCCGAAAATATAGTAACAGCAACCGGAATAATTTTCAACAATATTTTCATTTATTTTGATAATTTTTAAATTTTTCAGTTTTAGTGAAAATTTGCTGATTTTTCAATTCAAATGAAAATCGATCCGAAAAAGATCAATTTTGCGCCAGTCCCTTCTCGAAAGCTTACTCAATCCGGCCCATGACCGCCACGGGCCAGTAACGGAAGAAAGCTTTGCCGAAAATGTATTTCTGCGGCACCGGGCCGAACATGCGCGAATCAAAACTTATGCTGCGGTTGTCGCCCATGACAAAAAACATGCCGCGCGGGATGAGCAACGCTTTCATGTCGGCGGGTGATTTGCCGGCAGCGGCATCATTGCTGCCGGGAAGCTGCTTCAGCGGTTTATCGTTGATCCACACGTCGCCGGCGCGGATCTCGATGATCTCCCCGGGCAGGCCGATGATGCGCTTGACCAGGGATTTTTCCGGTTCGTCGGGTTTGTACAGGACCACGATATCGAAACGGTGCAGGTTGTCCTTGCGCACGGCCAGCTTGGAGATCAGGATGCGTTCCTGGGCGCGCAATAACGGCTTCATGGAATCGCCTTCGATCTTGAAGGCGGAAACGACGTAGTTGATCAGGAAAAAAGAGATCAGGGCCGCCAACAAAATGTCAATAACCACATACTTGACGAAATGTCGGAATCTGGATTCTGCCATGATGGGCGCATTCTATGCTAAATGATCCCGACAAGTCAAGCCGGAATAAAGAGAAAAAGAAGTTTCAGGGCAGTAAGTTCAAAAAAGAGAACGAGTTCCAAGCGCCCGGGCCGATTCCGGCGCATTCATCCGAAATTAATAATGTCATCTTTTTCAAAAACCGAAAGGAAAAGCAGCAGGTACTCCCGCAGGTGCCTGAAAATCAGGTAGTTATTTTTAATATGCTCGCGGCCATTTGCGCCCAGTTTCTTGGCGTATTCAGGTTCATTCAACAACTGCTTGATCCAAAAAGCTGTGCCCTCTATGGAATGGGTCAGTATTCCGGAATACTTGTGAGTGATCTGCAGTTGAATGCCGCCAACCGCGGTCGCGATCACAGGTTTCGACTTCCACAAAGCTTCGGCTACCGTCAATCCGAAACCCTCCTTCAATGATTTCTGCAGAACCACGGTCGACCCCCGCTGCAAGGCGTTAATCTCCAGGTCGGCGGCCGGCGGCAGGAAAAGCACAAAAATATCCGGGTCATTTTCAGCGGCCTGGCGAACATCGGCGAGCACGCGCATGCCCTCAGGATCATCCACTGCCCCGCCCCCGGCCAGCACCAATTGGCAGTCCACATGCTCTTTGGCCAACTTGTAGGCTTCGATGACACCCACGGGATCCTTCAAATAATCAAATCTCGAGATCTGACAAACGATCGGCCTTTTCTGGTCGATGCCGTACTTCTGAAAAACCGCATCAACGAATTCCCGGGACAAATCCTTGTTCTTGTCACTGAGGGGATCGATGGAAGGCGAAATCAAGACCTGGCGAATAGGCAATCTCCTGGCGAAGGCCGGAGCGGAAAAAACGGCCGCATCGTACATTTCAATGAAGCCCTTTAAAAACTCCCATATCTTTTGATTCGGATTGGTGAAATCGATATGGCAGCGCCAGATCCATTTGCCCCCGACACTGG
>SPCN01000421.1 GCA_004525465.1 Chrysiogenales bacterium
CCCGGGCCGCAGCACGATGCCGCTGCTGTTCATCCCCAGGGGGCGGAAAATTCTCTCCGTCAACAATGCCTCGTAACTCTTTCCCGCCCGGCGCGCCAGCGCTTCGCCGAGCAGGCCGACGCCGAGATTCGAGTATTCATAGCTGGCGCCGATGTCCCTGGGCAGCGTGTAGCCCGCGAGGAACTCGAACAGTTTCTTGGCCGTGTAATCGGCAAAGGGATTGTCGGGGTCGGCGGGATTGAAATTGGTCGGCATGCGCGGCAGCCCGGAGCGCTGCGTCGCAAGATCGAGCAGGGTGATCTGTTTTCCCCCGCGCGACGGCATCGTCACGCCCTTGGGCAGGTATTTGGCGACCGGGTCATCCAGGCTGAGCAATCCGCGCTGGACCATGTCGGCCAGCAGCGTGGCCGTGAATGTCTTGGTCACGGAACCGATCTCGAACACGGTATCGCCGTCGACGGCGCGGCCGTCAGCGGCGGTTTTGCCGTAGCTGTAGATCGTTTTGCCATCCTTGTTGATGATCCCGACCACAATACCGACCGTGTGCCGGTTATCCACCGCATCTTTGAGGACCTGGCGGATCTCCTGGGGATCGACGGTTGAAGCCATTGGCAGTACCGATGTGAAAAGCAATGAAATTACCAAAAAAATACCTGCGCGCATTTTATTCTCCTTGGAACCGGGTTTTTCTCCGGCCTGGCCGGGATGGAAAAAACAATTATAACCCAACACAATAAAATTCAAAAACCGGATTTATTGGAAGGGAACTGGGGACGAAAAGGGAGGAATTGGGTACGGTGCCTGACTGGTAACTTTGTAAAAACAAGAGAAACAAAAAGATAAAAGTAATAATGAAAGACCTGCCCCCTTTTCTTCGTTTATTGTTTGGAGGGGATCGGGAATTCGCATGATTTTTGCGAAATATGCGGTTTCCTGATAACTGCCAGCTGAAAATCGCCGTATTAATCACGAAACAAGATGATTTTAGCACCGACTTAATAAACGCTAAAATAAGGAGTGCGAAATGAAACGAAATGAATTTTTCAAAACGTGCGGCGCCGGCATTTGCGGCTGCGGCGTGCTGGGCCTGCTGGCCCCGCTGGCGGCCCGGGCCGACGACACGACCGTGCCGGCGGCGGCCGTCCCGGAAGATTATACGCTGCTGAAGCAGCAGCTTGAAGGCGCTCGCGAACGCTTCGCCAAGCTGCTTTCCGTCATGGCGGAGCAGCTCGACGATGCCAGCCGCGGCAAGATCCTGCAGAGCCTGGGGAGCCAATGCGCCCAGGACTACGGCCCGTTTTTCAACACGTACCGCGGCGACCTTCCGGGCTTCCTCGAAAAAATCAAGACGGCATGGGTCGAACGGACCGAATACAATGAAAAAACCGGCATGCTGCGTACGGTCGGCAAGCCCGCTCCCTGCGCTTGCCCGCTGGTGAAAGCCGGCCGGACCCCGGCTGAATTCTGCGACTGCTCCCGCGGCTGGACGCAGGCCGCCTTCTCTACCGTGCTGGGCAGGCCGGTCTCCGTCGAGATCGAGGAATCGGTCCTGCGCGGCGGTAAAAGGTGCAGCTTCCGCATCGGCATCAAGGGGTAACGAAGGGGAAAAGGAAATATCAGGTGTCGGGAAGACCTTGGTGCCGGGTCTTTTAATATGACATCTGTTCTGATAGGATAATCCGGTCATGATCGATTTCATTTTGCAAAAAACTGCGCGGCGCATGGCGCTGCATGCCCGGCTGCAGGCGCTGGCGATGGAAGGATACTAAAATGAAAGCAATTGTAATTACAAAATACGGACCGCCGGATGTTCTTGAATTAAAAGAGGTGGATAAACCAGTTCCCAGGGACTTTGAAGTCCTGGTAAAAGTCCATGCGGCATCCCTGACTTTCAGCAACCTGTTTCTCGTGAGCGGCAAACCGTTCCCGCTCCGCCTCATGTTCGGGCTTCTGAAACCAAGGCTCAGCATACCCGGAAGCGACATAGCGGGTCGGGTTGAAGCGGTTGGCGGAAAGGTAAGGAAGTTTCGGCCGGGTGACGAGGTATTCGGGGACTTGTCCAATTGCGGCCGGGGCGGTTTTGCCGAATATGTATCCGTTCCTGAAAGTGAATTGGGGCTGAAGCCGGCCAATAGTTCATTCGCGGAAGCAGCGGCAGTACCTGAAGCGGCGCTCGTCGCCCTGCAGGGCCTTCGCGACAAGGGGCGGATTCAGAAGGGACAGAAAGTTTTGATTTGTGGCGCTTCCGGCGGCATCGGCACGTTTGCGGTGCAGATCGCCAAATATTTCGGGGCCGAAGTGACCGGCGTGTGCGGCGCGACGA
>SPCN01000330.1 GCA_004525465.1 Chrysiogenales bacterium
AAACGGGTCGGCTACACCCCTCGTCGGGAAACCAAACCCCAAACCTATGCCAAATTGGGATTCAAGTGCGGGCTGGAAGTGCACCAGCAGCTGAAAACCGAAAAAAAACTTTTCTGCAACTGCCCGGCCGGGAAATACCACGAACACCAGGATTACGATGCCGAGATCGTCCGCCACATGCGCCCCACCCTTTCCGAGCTGGGCGAATACGACGGCACGGCCCTGATGGAGTTCAAGACGCGCAAGATCGTGGTCTACCGCATCGAAAATGAAACCACCTGCACTTACGAGATCGACGACACGCCGCCTTTCCTGCTCAACCGCCAGGCCCTGGAGATCGCCATGGAAGTGGCCTTGCTGCTCAAAACCAATATCGTCGGCGAGTTCCATATCACCCGCAAGCAATACCTGGACGGCAGCATTCCCACAGGCTTCCAGCGCACCGGCATCCTGGGCATTGAAGGGGAGATCCCGCTCAGCCAAAAAAAAATCAGGATCATTCAGTTGAGCCTCGAGGAAGATTCCTGCCGTGAAATATCCGACATCGGCCATACGCGCATTTATTCAACCGACCGTCTGGGCATGCCGCTGATCGAAACCGTCACTTACCCGGACATGCTGACCCCCGATGAAGCGGCCGAGGCCGGACACTATATCCGTTTCCTGACCCGCAGCACCGGCAAGGTGCGCACCGGCATCGGCGCCGCCCGTGAGGACGTCACTGTCAGCATCAACGGCGGCACCCGCGTGGAGATCAAAGGTGTGGCCCATATCGCCTGGATACCGGAACTGGTGCACAACGAAGCCTTTCGCCAGAAAGCGCTGCTGGAGATCCGCGAAGAATTGCATAAGCGCAGCGGCGTCGGCAAGGAGTGGGCCAGTGCTGCCAAAGAGGTGGACGCCGAGGCCCTGGGCGATGGATCTCCGCTGTTCAAGGAAATTCAAAAGAAGCAGCTGCGCCTGCTGGCTGTAAACCTGCCGCACTTCCGGGGCATTCTTTCATTTTTCACCCAGCCCGGGAAAATGTTCGCCGACGAGATCAGCGACCGTCTGAAGGTCATCGCCTGCCTGGAAAAGCCCAACATGATCCATGGCGAGCAGATCGATCCCTTTCCCGACGAAAAGATTTTTGCAGCCATTCGCAAAATATTGAAAGCCGGCGAAAACGACGCCCAATTGCTGTTCTGGGCAGCGGCCGATGACATCAAGACCGCTTTGGAAACCATCGAGGAGCGCTGCCGGCTGGCCCTCAAATGTGTGCCCAATGAGACCCGCAAGGCCCTGGCCGACGGCCGCACCCTATTCGAACGGGTGCTGCCCGGCCCGGACCGTATGTATCCCGACACCGACTCGGCGCCGATCCCGGTCGAGGAAGAGTTGATCGAGCGCGTGCGCTCGGCCCTGCCGCCCGATGTCCACCAGCGCCTCGGCCAGTTCAGGACCTGGGGCGTTCCCAGCGACACTTTTTCTTTTTTGCTGAGATACAACCTGGCACCCCTGCTGGAAAAGATCAGCGCCGCCTTCGCTGTCGAATCGCGATTTGTCGCGGTGATCCTGGGGCACAACCTGAAAAACCTGGCCGGCAAAAAACCGGCTTTTGCTGATTTCAATCGCCAGCGCCTTTACGATCTGTTCGCTTTCGTCAAGGAGCAGAAACTGGACAAGGAAATCATAAAAGTCATGTTGCCGGTGGTGTTCGAGCATCCCAACATGGATTTTGAATCGGTCCTGACCACGGTGAATTTCAAGAGGCTGAGCCGGGAGGAGATCCTGGCGCCGCTGCCCCTGTTGAAGGAAAAATTCAAGAAGATCTCCACTTCAAAGGATCCAGCCGCCGCCGGGCGCTGGATCGTCGGCAATTTGCGCAAACTGGCGCTGGGCAACATACCCATGCGCGACGTGGCGGCGCTGGCCAGGGGGAAAAAATCATGAGCGACCTGTTCAAGGGCTATAAGGGCCCGGCGCTGGAACTGCTCAAAAAATTCAACATCCGAGTCTGGAGCGACACAGGGGTCAAGACCACGCGCGGCGATTTCAAGGGCATCGTGCTGCCGCGCTCGGAAAACGACGACGACTCGCACATCGTGCTGAAGCTGGCCACGGGCTACAACATTGGCATCGCCGTGGAAAATGTCCTGGACATCGAGGAATTCGGCTACAAGGAAGCCCATTACAAGATCCCGGAAAAACAGTTCCCTTTTTCCAAGGAAAAGAAGAACGTCAAGCTCCTGGGCACGGGCGGCACCATCGCCTCGCGCCTCGACTACCGTACCGGCGCCGTGATCCCGGCCTTTTCGCCGGGGGAACTTTATGGCGCCGTGCCTGAGCTGGCCGACATCTGCAACCTGACCACGGAAAAGTTGTTCGCCGTTTTCAGCGAGAACATGGGGCCCGAGCAGTACAAGGGCCTGGCCAAGGCCATCGGCGCGGAGATCCGCAAGGGCACCGACGGCATTGTCATCGGCCACGGCACCGACACCATGCACCACACCGCCGCCATCCTCTCCTTCATGGTGCAGAACACGCCGGTGCCCATCGTCATGGTCGGCTCGCAGCGCTCCTCGGACCGCCCTTCCTCTGACGCGGCCCTGAACCTGATGCACGCCACCAAGACGGCCGCCGATTCCGATATCGCCGAGGTTATGGTCTGCATGTTCGGGCCCACCTCCGACGAATACGCCCTGCTGCACCGTGGCACCCGGGTGCGCAAGATGCATTCCTCCTACCGCTCGACCTTCCGCACCATCGGCGACATTCCCATCGCCATGGTCGACCGCAGCAAGATCACGCCGCTGCGCCAGGACTACAAGCGCCGCCGCAACGACCGCAACGTGGACATCCTGCCTTATTTCGAGGAGAAGGTGGGCATGATCTATTACTACCCCAACATGCAGCCCGACATGATCGACTCCATGGTCGACAACGGCTACCGCGGTATCGTCATCGCCGGCACCGGCCTGGGCCATGTCAACAAGCCGCTCTACCCGGCCATCGTGCGCGC
>SPCN01000420.1 GCA_004525465.1 Chrysiogenales bacterium
CCGCCGGCTGGGTGGCCGGCTGTGTGGCCGGCTGGGACGCAGGCTGCGTGGCCGCCACCAGAGCAGCCGGGGCGGTGGTCGTTACCCGCGTGACGTACTTGGCGTTGACGTACAGGACCGCGCCGGCCGGCGGGGCGATGTTGTAGTGCTCCTCGGTGTCCCCGACGATCGTCACCTTGTCGTCGGTGTTGAGGTAGCCTTGGACCTGCGTGATCATCGCCGGCTGTTCCAAGCTGCCGGCCCGAACGCGAACGCGGTCGCCGGTCACGGGGCCGACGGTGCCTTCGACGCGAACGAACTGCTTGGAGATCAGGCTGAACGCCCCGGTGGGTGGCATGATCTTCAGCCACTCGCCGTCGACGCCCACAACGCGGACGTCGGCGGGGCCGGAGAGCTTCATCACGGGGTAGAAGTTCAGTCTGGGGCCGCTGCGGACGTAGACGCTCTCGCCGGTGATCCGGCCGGTGTACTCAGCGGGGGCCGTTGCGGGGGTTTGGGCTGATGCGAGGGAAACCAGGAGAGCCAGGACAATCGCTACCACATGCGTTCGGACCATCGGAAGACTCCTTCGCCGCATGAATGTTGGCTGCTATAACCAGAGGATCGGGAACTCCCGCGACGAGCCGGGGCGCCCATGCTCCAACTGGGCTGAACAGTATCACCTCCGGTCGGCGGTGTCAACGTCCTCGAGCCCGACCGCGACGATTGCATCATCCAGAGAAGTGAAAACCGACAACAGCTTGGGCAATCTGGTGGTCTGCAGGATACGCAGCACCGGGGGAGTGACGCCGGTCAACGCGAAGGCTACGCCTCGCTGGCGGGAGAGGTTATGGGCCTGGATCAGCAGACCCAGGCCTTCGGAGCTGATGAACGTCAGTCCGTCCAGAACGAGGATCAGCTTCCGCTGGGTCAGGCTGGCCGCGCCCAGCAGACGGGGGGCCAGTTCATCCAGTTGGTCGATGTCTGCCGACCCCGACAGGGTCACGACGATATCGCGGCCGCGTTGGTCGACTACGATGCTCAACGGCTCGGTCGACATGTCTGCCCCCAATCTACCCGTTGTTCTTGATCATCCGAACCGTGTTGCCCTGCTCGCTGAACTCGACGTGGTCCATATAGGCCCGCATCAGCATGATTCCCCTGCCGGTCGGGCATTCCAGGTTTTCATCGGCGGTCGGATCGGGCACGTTGGTTGGGTCGAACCCCTCGCCCTGATCGACGATGCGGATCTCCGCCCGTTTGGAATCGACCGAGTACTCCACGTGTACATGCTTGTCGGGATCGCGTCGGTTCCCGTGCTTGATGGCGTTCATCAGAGCTTCTTCGAGGGCCAGCTTGATGGCGAAGACGACCTCAGCCGAATACCCGCAGTCTTCGGCCTGGGTGACGATCTGCTCGGCCAGTTCCCGGGCCGCTTTCATATCGGTTGGAATATCCGTCTTCTGCACGAGACCCATCCGCCCCCGTTTGCCGTCGCGGCAGCGCATGGCTCAGGCCAGGCCCGCCATCGCCGTCGTGCGACTCTCATAGATCTGGAACACTTCGGACAGCTTGGTGATCGTAAAAACTTCGTAGATCTCCGCCCGAACAGTGCACAGGGCCATGCGTCCGTTTCGCTCGCAGATCCTCTTGTACAGCGTGATCAACATGCCCAAGGCCGAGGAGGACATGTACTTCACATTGGCGAAGTCGAGAACCAGCAGGGGCGAGTCCATCTGTTTGATCAGGAGGTCCAACTGTTCGCTGATCCGGGCGATGTCCACTTCATCCAGCAGCCGCTCGACGACAAACTCCACCACGTGGGCGCCAGCCTGCTGAGAAACAACGATGACGTCTTTCTGACCTTCCATGAGCGTTTACATCCTTCCATCATTACGCCGGGCGCAAATCATAGAGGTCGCGGGTCTCAACGTCAAGGTACTGATCAGCCGCCGGGCAGCTACTTCGTGCTCATCAGTTGCCAAACCAGCAGGACGATGACCATGATGCAAACAATCAGGGCGGCGCTCAAGATGATCGTCACCGACATCCATTTCATCGTCGAAGCCCGCCGCACCGGCAGGATATCCGTTGCATCGTCCATCAGCGCCGGGGATGCGCCGGTCAACCCGCTGAGCACGTCGCCGGCAATCACCTGGCGGGCCTGCAGGGGAGGCTCCCCACGTTCAACGGCGCGGAGGTCCAGCAGGAGATCGGCGGTGCTGGCGTACCGGTGATTGGGGTCCTTGTCCATCATGACCTCGATCACTTCGCCGACCCCAGCCGATAGGGAGGTGTTGAGGTGATCGGGGGGAACCAGAGGCTCTTTCAGGTGCTTGTGCATCAC
>SPCN01000385.1 GCA_004525465.1 Chrysiogenales bacterium
GGTGGGCACCAAGGACGCGGGAGCGCGATCCGGATTTCTCGCACAGCTGAGATCTTCTACGCCACCGTGGGGCGCTTCATGCCGACCGGCGCCATGACGATACGCCGCCATAAGCACGACGCAATAATGCTCGGCAACGGTCAGGTGCTGGTGCTCGGGGGCGCAGATGAACGCGACAATGAAGGCGTCTACAGCAGCGTCGAGGTCTTTGACCAGGCCAACGGTGTGTTTCGGTCGGGGAGCCCGATGCGCGCTGGCCGCTACAAGTTCCGGGGAACGTCCCTTGCACTGCCTGATGGCACCCTGCTCCTGGGCGGTGGAGCCCCGAGGGCAGAGGTGTACAACCCAGCCACTGGGAAGAGCGATGTCGTTGGCGGCGTTGACCAACTGGCTGGCCAGTTTTCCACCGCGACATTGCTCCCTGGTGGGCGAGCGTTGATAGCTGGCGGCTACGGTCAGGGTCGAGGACCGAGAGCGAATGCTTGGATCTTCGAATCCTCGGCCAGCAACGGCCGCCCGACAGGCCGATGAAGCTGTTGATCGCCACCGGTGCCCGCAGCATATCGGTAGGCTAGGTGCGCGGAGGGATTTCCATGAAGCCCAAGAGCCCAGAGATTGTGAAAGCCGTGGCCATCCAGTGGGTGCAGGCGGGCATCGGAGCCGGTCTTGCCACGTGCATTGTTTATCCGCTTGTCACCATGGCTCCGCTTCCCCGCGTCCTGCTGGTGGTTCTCGCATCAGCCCTTGGACCCACACTGGCAGTAGCGTCTCTTGGCCTTCGCCAGGCTCTCCGGCTCCACGAGGAAACGGTGGTTGGAGATCTCGGCGCGTTGTTCAATGTGCTGGCTGGCGTCCTGCTCGAGGCGATGCTGCTTGTTCAACTAGCGATTCGTCTGCGGGCCTCGGGCGAGGCGTCAGCCCAGCAGATCGCGGGTGTGTGGCTCGGGTTGGACGTAGCCTGGGACGTCTACATTGGTCTTGGCACCGGTTGCTTCGCGATCGCGATGCTGCGTCACCCACGATTCGGCAAGGCCATGGGAATCGCAGGCCTCGTGCTCGCCGCCGCTGTCCTTGGATTCAATCTCTTCACCTTTCCGATTCCTCCTGCGGAGGCGGGACTACTGGACGTCGGTCCGGCAATAGGGCTCTGGTACCTGGTTGCGACGATCCTCATGTGGCGCTCCATGTCGTGGCTGAAGGACACGGCGAGGGAACGGGATTGATGCCCGGCCTCGCACCTAACAACTGCATGCAGCGTACGGCGCTGCGCGCCACCGCTGAACCGGAACATTAGACCGACGAGAGTCTCAGAGGTAGCGAATGCACATGGACAAGATATCGTTAGACAAGGTCGGACCTGGGAACATCTCCGAGTGCGGGATCGGCTGCCTCACGGGCGCAAAGAACCTGGGGCTTCGACCCAAGGTCGAGTGGCTGGAACAGCGCTTTAGCGAAGGCCTTCGCTTCTTCCTGTTCCGTGACGATCAGGGCAGGCCGCTGGCCTTTCTTGAGTATGTGCTGGGTGACTACGCTTGGCGGCCGGTTGATGCAAGGGGGTGGCTGTTCGTGCATTGTCTGTGGGTGTACCCGAGAGGACAGAAGGTGGGTGGGCTGGGTACTCGCCTGATCCACGCGTGCGTGGAAGAGGCGCGGCGAGAACGCGCACTTGGAGTGGCAGCAATGGTGAGCGACGGTCCCTGGATGGCGAGCAAAGGTGTGTTCTTGAAGAACGGATTCCGGGAGGTCGGAGAGGTCGATCGATTCCAGTTGGTCATCCACCGCTTGAGAGCCGGCCGCGAACCACGGTTCCGTGATATCAGCGGCAATCTCGGCAAGTATCGGGGTTTGCACCTCGTGTATTGTGCTCAGTGCCCCATGCTGCCGAAGTCGGTGAACGACCTCTCGGAAATGGCAGCCGAGCACGGCCTGAAGTTGAATGTTGCCGTGCTCAAGAGTGCGCGCGAAGCTCAGAATGCACCCTCCTACTATGGGGTATTCAACCTTGTGTGGAACGGGCGGCTACTCTCAGACCACTACGTGAGCAAAGGGCGATTCCGGAACCTCTTGAGGCGGGAGATCTTGAAGGCAGGAACTTGAGACCTTGGCATCTTGTTTACGACTCGGCGGCGGTCTAACACGCGGATGAACCTAACGGCGCTGCGCGCCGCAGGTTATCCACACCGTTGGGCGTGAATGACCCTAAAAGAGTACTCAAAGAGAATAAAATCATAAACCAGATTTCGCTCAAAGGGAAGATTTCGCGATGGCCATGGCGAGCCTCATCGCCGCTTCAGGTCGGGACTGTAGCCGAACTCGGGAGAGGCCTTGAGCCCACTCATCCGGCCGGCCCCGCCCACGGCCTCCAGATAGGCCCGGTGGTCCCGGATCCCATAGACGTATTTATCGAGGTACGCCCTGTAGGCCGCGTCGTCCCGGGCGCTTTCATGGTATTCCTTGAGCTGGAGGGGGTCGTAATCGTAATAATTGTAGACCGCGTAAGGGTGGGCTCCGAAGGGGACGTGGCAGACGTGCTTGACGA
>SPCN01000372.1 GCA_004525465.1 Chrysiogenales bacterium
ATGGTTATTTATGATGTGCCCCTATTCCTGATGGCCACGGCCTCGGTTTCCGCTTTTTATATTGTTTCACAAAAGGAACTTTATTCCAATTGGACCAATACCTTCAAGTATCTTCCTCTGCTTATGGGGCTGGGGATCGGGTTATCGGTCAACAATTCCGCTGCGGTTTTGGAAGCCCTATTCAACAAGGAATCTGAATTCGTGCGTACTCCCAAATTCGGGATCGAGAAAAGGGATGACAGCTGGGCCTCTAAAAAATACAAAGGGAACAAGAATATTTTAATTCCGGTGGTTGAGCTCGCTCTCGGCATCTATTTTACTTTTGCCGTGATCACCTGCGCCATTGAAGGCATTTGGCTGACCCTGCCCTTTCTTATGCTTTTTCAATACGGGTATCTGTATATTGCTTACCTTTCATTTTCTACAATTTTCAAAAACAAGTTTCTATTGAAAAAAGCCAGCGTCAGCATTGTCAGCTGATTCCTGCCGGAGAAGAATTTTCCCAATGCAGCCAATGATTCGCGGACAATATTGAAACAATATGAGATTCAGCGCCTATTTTATCAAATTTTCCCATTCCCAGGCGAATTTCACAGGCAATGTCCAGATCGATGGCAAAAGCGTAGCAGCTAATTTCAGTAAAATAAGCGATGATCTGTTCGCGGCTCATTTTAAAAACCAGGTTGAATTCAGTTTCCGGCAGGAAATAGATTTTAAAAACGCCAAGGGTCGTTTTACAGTGCTTATGCCAGTTCTATCACAGTACAATCAGAGAAAACTGAAAAAAATGACGGAAATCCTGCGTTCTATCCAGGATAAAGCTTTCAGGGAGATCATCTTGGCTCTGTTGACCGTGGAAAATTTTCTGGAAGTGCAAGGCCTGCTTTATTTTTTTTCCCTGGAAAGAAGCGCGGCGGCAAAGGTTTTGATCGAATTGGAACTTGCCAGGCAATTGAAAGTCATCAATCTTAATTATTTGTTCGTCACATCCTGGGAGCATTTTCTGCAAAACCTGGCCGCTATGGAAAGCGGTTTGCGGCAGGCGTATGAAAGCCGGGAAAGAACCTTGAAATTCACTCAATTGGAAAAGACGGTCAAAATCCCTCAGGAAACCATTTTTTTCAAATATTTGTTAAAAAAATGTAGCCAGGAGTTTTCTTGTAAAGTGCTGCCCAATGCGCTGATTTTTTCCAAGCTGCCCATGATGGGCGAAGAAAAAACGCGCATGGCCGATATAGAAAAAACCTTGAAAGCCAACAAACTTCTGATATTTACCATTGAAAATGTTCAGAAAAACACGGATTACTCTCTCAAGCAGATCAATGACTCACTTTGGTACATGCTCGACGAGGAAAAATTCCTGCAGTTGGATGAGAGGCATTTTATCTTTAATGATGAATATAACAAGATTATCAACCGTTTGAAAAAATTCAAGCGCAACCAGGGCGATATTTTAACTTTTGATGATCTGCGCGCCGTTACTTCCTACAGCAGAAAATATCTCATCGTTTTGTTTGAATATTGGGATGGACACAATATTACCCGGCGGGTGGGGAATAAAAGACAGATTTTGCTTGGAGCCTGATCAGGGAAGCGTAATACCCAGGCGGGTTTTTGCTGCGTCCACAACATCATTGAAAACTTTTTCCTGCTCTGCCAGTGGCTGTCCTTTGGTTTTTACGAAAAAAATGAGATGTTGCAGCAATTTCAATGCTTCTTCGGAATATTTTTCGTCGTTCAGCAGGTGGGCTTCGGCCAGATAGTCCAAGGCATTGTCCAAATTATCGTTTTGGTTAAGTAAAACCCCCAGATCGTATGCCACCTTGGCATTTCTTTTCATTTGGTATGAGGTTTTCAGGTTCTCAATGGCCTTATCCTGGTCTTTCAAGCGTGCGTACCAGAGCCCCAGCATTTTAAAGTAATCCGCATGGGGTTTGTTCTGGTTTATGGCTTCGACGCCGCGGATCGCTTCTCTCAAGTTGTTGTTCTTGAGCATGCGTTCGCTTAAAGCCAAAACGAAATTGGCGGATTTGTCCGATTTGTCCAATTGGTATGCCTCGAGCGCCTTGTTTAAAGCGTTCACGGCGTTTTGCGGGTCGTTGGGTTTTGCTGCCAGTAATTGCACCTGAATGCGCAAGGCCGGGGCAATGAAATTGTTGTCGATAATTGAGTTGTTCTGGGTAGCGCTGTTAAGTTTTCTGGCAAGTATAATGATCTTATCGGCGTAGCTATAGGCCATGTCCAGATCTTTTTTGGTCAGGTTATAGGCATTGGCCAGGAAAAGATACAGGCGCAGCTTGTAGCTGGATTCGATTCCCTCGTAGGTCAGCGCTTTTTCAGCGAATTCGATGGTTCTTTCATATTGCTGCAGCTGGTATGTGGTTTCGGCTAGATGGAGGTACATATATATGGAATTTCGGTCTTCTTTGCCGCCGTATTTATTGTAATAATCATCGAGTTTTTGCATTTTGACTTTCAGGTCTTTTTCGCCAACAAGGGCGATCCAGGAGTCGGTCTGTTCTTTGTCCAGGGCGAGCACTCCTGTCAAAGCGATGGTTATAAGAATTAAAATAAGAAAGGCAAGTTTCTTCATTGCTGAAATCCTCCAATTGTCTTTGA
>SPCN01000477.1 GCA_004525465.1 Chrysiogenales bacterium
CCCGTGCGCGTATAGATTCGAGTCATTGGAATCGCTCCTTCCGGAACCCTTTTCACACAACCCCGCGTCGTTATTGGATTTTCCCGCACCAGGATAGACCAATCCGGTTACCCGGACAACTTGGAAACTGGCCGCTTGGAAACTGGCCGCCTCTATTTCAGGAGAATCACGCTGCGGGCGGCGAAACCTTCCCGGCCCTGGGTGGTGACCCGGTAGAGTCCCGCCGGCAGGTCGCGCCCGGCCTGATCACGGCCCTCGAAGCGGAACAGCGCCGACCCGGCGGCATCCAGGAGCAGGGAATCGCGCAACAGGCGGCGGCCGCGCAGGTCCAAAACCTGCACCTGGACCCGGCTGCCGGGTGAACCGGAAACCTTCAGCGTAGACCGGGGATTGCAGGGGTTCGGACAGGCCGCCGCCAGACGCAGCCGGCCAGCCGTCGGCACCGGCCCGGTCACCGGCGTGAATCCTCCGTTGAAGGGCAGGACGAACTGGAAGGGGGGCAGTCCGGTGGGCAGCGGGCCGGCGGTCAGCTCGGCGCCGCTGACGGTATCGAAGACCCGCAGGCCCGAAGCGCCCAGCGTGCGGTCGGCCAGGTAGAGCTGGAAGCCGCCGTCGTAGGCCACGTCGGCGTGGAAGTAGCCGTGGGCGCTGTCCAGCACCGTGACCTGCCCGGTGACCAAGTTCACCCGGCGCAGGCTGGTATCAAAAGAGGAGTCGCTGACCAGGACGTGCGCCGACCCGGCGCGGGTCCCGGTAAACCCGATGATGTCCCCGCCCAGCTGCGCCTCGGTGACGAGATAGCCCAGGCTGACCCCCGCCACCGGGTCCACCTGTTCCAGTCCCCCGTCCTGCAGCCCGTAGAAACCCACGCAGCCGACCCGCAGGGTGGGACCTTCGGCGCCGTGGCGGTAAACCTCGATCCGGGTGTAGGGGGCGCCGCCCTGCAGCTCGATGGGTTGGATCCCGGGTTCGACCGGGTCCATGTCCACCCACTGTTCGGCCTCCATGTCGAAGACCAGCAGGGCCCCGGGACCGGAGGGCGCGTAGTAGTAGTTCCTGTCCAGTTTCTGACACGTGATGTACAGGCGGTCGCCGAGCGTCTGCAGCCAGGCCGTTTCGGGCAGCCCGTCGGCGTCGGCGAAGGACGAGGTGTCGAAGCTGTCGAGAATCAGTCCGCTGGAGATGTCCACCCGCAGCAGGACGGCCTGGTCGTAACAGCTGACGTAGGCGTCGCCCCGGGCGTCGAAGGCGATGTCCTGGGGGTTGAGCCCCGAGCCCAGGCTGAATTCCCTCACCAGGGAGAAGCCCGCAGCCGGATCGTAGATCTGGATCAGGTTGGCGGAGCTTCGCCCGACCACGTAGACCAGGTCGTCGTGATGCCGGCCGGCCGGATCGCCGGGGATGGTGGCCAGGTCGGCGGTGACCGTCCAGGGGGAATCCATGGCGAAGGCCCGGACCCTGCCGAAGGTGCCGTAGTCGGTGGTCAGAACCCAGGCCGTTTCGAGGGCCCCCGCTGGCAGGGAAACCGTTCCCAGCAGACCGAGCCCCAGGACAAGGACGAGATTCCGCAGGCGATTGTGCTTGGCTGCCGCGCGATGGCCGGCCCTGTGCAACCGTACTTTCATGACTGTTCCCCTTTTCTGCCTGTTGAAGCTACCTTCGAACGCGGACCGCCAAATGGACCGACCGACCCGGCAGGGGGAATCCCTCCAGATCGTAGGTCCGGTTGTCCGTCACATTCATCAGTTCCAGTTCAGTCGTCAGTCGACCGCCGGGCCCCAGCCACCTGTCCGGCCAGTCGCGGGCAAGGGCCAGGTTGCCCGTTACCCGGGCCTCGGGGCTGTTCAGTTCGGTGTTGTACCGGTCCCGGAAATTCCCGCTGACGGCGATCAATTCCAGCCGGGGACGCCAGCGACCGACCGGACGCACCAGCTGCAGCCAGACCTGCCTGTCGGGCAGATAGGGCAGGGCTTTCCCCTCGTAATCGGCCACGCCGCTGCGATCCCGGGCCTCCTGCAGGGTCAGGTTCCCGCGCAGCTTCAC
>SPCN01000448.1 GCA_004525465.1 Chrysiogenales bacterium
AAGCAAAAGCCCAAGAACAGCGGCCGGCAAAAAAATCTTTTTCATATTACCTCCCTGGAAACCTAACCTCTCCCCTTAAATACGATTTTTCCAAGAAAATCTCAGGAACACATGGGAAGATCGGGGACGGTTTCTCAATTTGCAATCAATACATATTTGCCGGCGCCGTCCCCGGTCCCTCACAGGCCATCCATTTGCATGTCGGGAGAGAACTGTTATAAAATGGGAATGCTCGCCGCGAGCTGGATCGAATTCCCGGGAGAAAATGCGCCGTTCCGTGTTCCGCCGGCCGGCGCGTGAGGAGCGACAGGATGAAACGCACGATCGTTTTTTTGCTGGTTGTTTTTCTTCAGTTTGCCGGTGGCTATGCCCGGCAGGGCGGGCCGCAAGACCCCGGCAAAGAATGGACGGGGACCACGGAGCAGAAGATCTGGGGACTGATGACCGTCTGGGCACAGACGAAAGCATGCTTCCCCCATGTCGCCAGGCTTCAGGAGCTGAAATGGGATGAAAAAGCCCGGGAATGCATCGGGAGGGTGGTCGAAGCCAAAGACATGGAGAGCTACTACCTGATACTGATGGAGCTGGTCGCCCGGCTTCGGGACTCCCACACATACGTCATTCCTCCCTGGGGGCGCATGACGCCCGGGTACGACTTGCCGCCCCTGGAGATAGGGGTCGTGGGAGAAAGATTCTACGTGCTGCGCGCAGGGGAGTCGGACGAGCTCGCGGCGCAGCGGATCTATCCCGGGCTGGAGATCCTGGAGATCGGCGATCATGGGCCCATAAGACAGCAGTTCAATGAAAAAATCCTGAAATACTATACGCGGGGTTCGAAGCAGGCAGACGAAGCCGTCCTCGTCTTTTACCTGCTCTATGGTCCCCGGGGGGAAAAGGTCCGGCTGCAGGTCAGGGACACGGACGGCGGCATCAGGAACGTACTGCTCACCCGGAACTCCGCCGGAAAGGACGGCGCCCCGTTCATGTATCGCTTCCTGGAGAACCTATTCACCCCATCGATCCAGTCCAGGATGCTGGCCGACGGGACCTGCTATGTGAACGTGCCGAATTTCGAGGCAAGAAACACGCGGCTGGCGGACGATTTCAGGAAACTGGTCGACTCCCTGGACCCTGCCCTGACCAGGGGCCTGATCCTGGACCTGCGCTATAATTCAGGGGCTCCGGCGGCATCGCCGCCCAGATCGCCGGCTGCCTGATCGATCGGACCGTGAGCTCGCCCAAGAATCATTATTTCCGGTATACTCCGGCAAACATCCCCTGGCGGGAGGACCCCGTGTCCTGGACGTTCAGGGAATGGGAGATCGCTCCCCGCGACGGCAAGCGATACCTGGGGCCGCTGGTCCTCCTTTGCGGGCCCGCCACGCACAGCTCCGCCGAGGACCTGGTCATCGAGCTGACCCAAGGGAAAAGGGCGCTGACCGTCGGCGAAAGGACCGCCGGCGGAGCGGGGGGCAAGCTGTCCATCGCCCTGCCGGGCGGCGGGGAGCTGTGCCTGAGCACCTTCAAGGCCACCTTTCCCGACGGCCGGGAGTACATGGGCATAGGGATCCAGCCCGACGTGGAGGTCCGCCCGACCCTGGACGATATCGTGAAAGGAAATGACCCGGCGCTGGAAAAGGCCTGCGAAGTCATAAGCAACTGGGATTCTTTTTCGGCAGGAGCCGGGGGCAAGTAGAGCTTGAGGACGGTGCTTGTATTTTTGCCTAAACTCTGTTTCTCAATCTCGGACATGCATGCCGGCAGCCCGCACGATCAATAAAGTCAGCATAGATTTCTATTCTTTTCTCAATTTACAATAAATACATAATTGCAAGCACTGATAATCATATAGAAGGTTGAGCTCTTTGACTATCCTATAAAGCATTTTCATATCGTCACCCGCTGCGGTAATGTCATGTAGGCAAAAACGAGTTTGCAAAAGGAGGTAAACAATGCAAACCAAGCTTTACGTGGGATTGGACCTGCATTCGAACAACACCTATGTCGGTGTGCTCGACGGCAAGGAACGCAGAGTACTGAAGGGCAAGTTTCCAAACAAACTGGAGGTGCTCTTGGCCGTGCTCGAGCCGCACAAAGAACACGTCGTCGGTGTGGTAGTTGAGTCGACCTTCAACTGGTACTGGCTGGTGGACGGGTTGATGGACAATGGCTACAAG
>SPCN01000169.1 GCA_004525465.1 Chrysiogenales bacterium
CCGGGGTCCGCGCAAGATCCTGGCCGGCAGAGTGATCAATGCTCTGAGCAGCTCAAAAACCGCATCAACGGCAATGCCCAGGAGGCGGAAAGGCAGTAACAAAAGCCAGATAAGAGGATAAAGCAGCAGTGCCAGCAAAGCCAGCGGCCAGCAGATAAAAAGCAAAATCAACCATAAAAAAAATTTGCCCACAATTCCTCCTCGGCGCCATGCCGTCCCGGTCAAACAGCAGATGGCGTTCTCAATGAAAAATGTCTTGAGGATTTTTTTACCACACTGTGATAGAATTTACAAACATAAAATGACCATGCCCTTTTCAATTCAAAACCTGTTGCCTGGAAAGTTGAACGCCGGGATTAACCTTTTTCACGGCGTTTCAGGCTGTCAAGCTGATCTCTTAAAAGAATTCATCAGTAGTCAGCTGGCTGCCATTCGTTCCATTCACAACCGCTCCCTGCCGCCCGGATTCGCCTGTTCCCGCCAGTTGTATAAATCATTCCGCATCGACCCCACCAAACACCGCCCCTCTTCTGAAGCTCTCTGGCGCCGGCTGCGCGACAAGAATGACTTTCCTGCCGTAAACCCTCCAGTGGACCTGACCAATTTTCTTTCGCTCAAATTCCAGATCTGCTTCGGGCTCTACGATCTGGAGCGCCTGCACGGCCCGGCAGTCATCACCTTAGGCAGTGGAAACGATCAGTACCAGGGCATCCGCAAAGAATCCCTGAATTTCAACGGCAAGATCGTGCTGCGCGATGCACAGGGCGCTTTCGGCAATCCCTCAGCAGATTCGCTGCGGGCCAGTGTGCAAAGAACCAGCCGGGAGGTCATGCAAGTGCTTTTTTTTCACCCTGACGATTCTTTGCAAAAAGCCATTTTGGCTGAAACCCTGGCTGTTTTCCGGCAATTTTTTACCATGTCGGAGAGCCGATCATTTTTCATTTAAAATGCCCATGAACGAAGAAATTAATCAGACAGGAGCAACCATGCAAAACCAGAGAATCGCTGACAACGCTGCCGCTAGCGAACAGAAATCATCCATTACCAAGGCCACTTCCATCACCGGCGAAATCAGCGGTAAGGGGGAATTGCGTCTGGATAACCAGATGAACGGTGTGCTTACACTGAAGGGATTGTTGATCATCGGCAAGGATTGCAATTTTTCGGGCCGGGTCGAAGCCGACCATATCATCGTCGAAGGCCGGGTGGAAGGCCGGATCAAGGCGTTGGACAAGATCGAGATCAGGGCCGGCGGCCATGTACATGGAAAAATCGTCTGCCAGCAGATCGCCATTGCCGAAGGCGCTTTTTTAGACGGGGAAGTTAAAAGCAAAAAAGGCAATCCCCTTGCTCCCGACTTTTTCATTGAAAAGAGAAAAGATTTGCAATCCGGAAACAAATAGTATTCAGATCGGCGGCCAGACCGTCAATAACATGCCGGCAAGAATCATGATCACTGACCGCGGTTTCTCAATTTCCTTGACCTGTTAACACAAATAACCTGCGAAATTGTCCTTGACATTTAGGTCGATACAGATTAAACTAATATTAGAATCTTGGTAATTAAAAATCCATCCGGAATAAACAAGGAAATCCCATGACCGAGAACAAAAATGAAACAGCTGCGCCCGCCAAAAATAGCGAAGAGAGCTTTGCCGACCTGCTGAACGCCTCTTTCCGCACTGACGCGCGCATAAATGTTGGCGAAGTTGCCGAGGGTAAGGTTATTTCCATCGCCAAGGACAACATCTTCCTCGACCTGGGCACACGCGCCGAAGGCATGATCGACCGCGAAGAATGCGAACGCCAGGGGCAATTGACCGTCAAGGCGGGTGATACGGTCCAAGTCCTGGTGACCTCTTTCCGCGACGGGATCTTTCTTTGCACGGCAAAGCTGCGCCAATCCGGCCGGAGTGACTGGCGTCAGGCTAAGGACTCGCCATCCCTGACCATGCTACGCGAGGCCTTCGCGGCGCATATTCCGGTTGAGGGCCGGGTTAAGGCTGTAAACAAAGGTGGATTCGAAGTCCAAGTCATGGGCCAAAAGGCTTTTTGCCCGATATCTCAAATTGAAAAAAGATTTTGCCAGAATCCGGATATACACCTGGATCAGACTTATTCCTTTTTAATTAGCCAGTACGAAGAAGACGGCCGCAATATCGTGATCGGACGCAAAGAGCTACTGCAGGCCGAAGACAAGGAAAAAGCACGGCTGTTGTGGCAGGGACTCGAATTGAAACAGGTGCGCGAAGGCACCGTGACCTCAGTACATGATTACGGTGCTTTCGTTGATATTGGCGGCATAGAAGGGCTGTTGCACATTTCGGAAATTTCCCATCAGAAAATCCAGAGTGCCCAGGAAGCGCTTCAACCCGGACAGAAACTGAAAGTGGCCATTCTCAAGCTGGACCAGGAAGCCAACAAGATATCCTTGAGCCTAAAAGCACTGCTGGCCGATCCCTGGACAATTGCCGGCGACAAGCTGGAAGTGGGAGCCGAATTTGCCGGCAAGGTCGTCCACATGAAATCCTTTGGCGCCTTCATTGAACTTTTTCCCGGAGTGACCGGCCTGCTGCACATATCCCGCCTGGGCGCAGACCGCCGCCTCAATCATCCCAAAGAGATCCTGGAGATCGGCGCTACGGTCAACGTGCGCATTCTGGCGTTCGATGCCGAGCGCAAAACCCTGTCCTTGACCATGGAAGAACCAGAGGAAGATTTCAGCAGCGAACTCGCACGGCTGAAAGAAAAACAGGACCAGGACCTGAAAACTGGCAGCGGCACCATGGCCGCGTTACTGGATTCCGCTATTCTAGAAAAATAATATAGCCGTGCCTTTTGCCGGGTGAATCTGTCAGTAGGTAATATTTCCTTTTTTCAATCCCGATTGGGCGTAAATCAAGCGCATGATTTCGTTTATGATATGCCTGCGCATGCGGAAAGTCATTGTAGCCTCAGGCCGGAACTCCACGCACCATTTGATTAAAAACAGCCATCTCTGTTATAATACATATACCATGTTCAAATTCATCCTGCGCAAAATTTTCGGCACCCAGAACGAAAGAGACCTTAAACGCCTACAGCCGCTGGTGGCCCGCATCAACACATACGAGTCAGCATTGCTGCCGCTAAGTGACGAGCAGTTGCGCGCCAAGACCGCTGACTTCAAGAAAAGAGCACTGGCCGGCGAAGATCTGGATGCCCTTTTACCGGAAACTTTTGCGGTCGTGCGTGAAGCGGCCCACCGCACCCTGAACATGAGGCATTTCGACGTTCAGCTGATGGGCGGCATGATCCTTCATCAAGGCAAAATCGCTGAAATGAAAACCGGTGAAGGAAAAACTCTGGTCGCCACCCTGCCGGCTTATCTGAATTCACTAACCGGCAAAGGCGTACACGTCGTCACCGTCAACGATTACCTTGCCAAAAGGGACTCGGAATGGATGGGCAAAATATATGAATTCTTAGGTCTGTCGGTCGGAGTCATCCAACACGAGATGAATGATCAACAGCGCAAGCAAGCCTATGCCTGCGACGTCACCTACGGCACCAACAATGAATTCGGTTTCGATTATCTGCGCGACAACATGAAATTCGATGTGCAAAGTTTGAGTCAGCGGGAATTTAACTTCGCCATTGTCGACGAAGTGGACTCCATTCTAATAGACGAGGCCCGGACGCCCCTTATTATTTCCGGCCCCACCGAGCAGTCCACCTCCTTTTTTTACAGGGTCAATGAATTCGTAACCAGGATCAAGCGCAGCAAGGAATTATACGATCATGACGAGAAAACGAAAACCGTGATCCTGACTGAAACCGGCATTAACGAAGCCGAGAAATTTTTCCGAATCGACAATCTCTACGACCTGCCAAACATGGACCTGCTTCATCAGATATATCAGTCGCTCAAAGCCCATCTGATCTTCAACCGCGACGTGGACTACCTGGTCAAGGACGACCAGGTGCTGATCGTCGATGAATTCACAGGTCGCATCATGCCTGGTCGCCGTTATTCTGACGGCCTGCACCAGGCCCTGGAAGCCAAGGAAAACGTCAAGGTCGAGCAGGAGTACCAAACCCTGGCCACCATCACCTTCCAAAATTATTTCCGCATGTATAAAAGACTTTCCGGCATGACCGGAACCGCCATAACCGAAGCAGCCGAATTCTCACACATTTACCACCTCGACGTCACCGAGGTCCCAACCAACAGAGTCTTGATTCGCACCGAGTTCTCCGACATGATCTATGGCAGCAAGGAAGAAAAATGGCAAGCGGTGGCCAGTGAAATCAAAGCTCTTAACGAAAAAGGCCAGCCGGTGCTGGTCGGGACGATATCCATTGAGAATTCTGAACTGCTCAGTCGCAGACTGCAGCGGGAAAAAGTCCGCCACGTGGTGCTCAACGCCAAATACCACGAATCGGAAGCGGAGATCGTTGCCCAGGCCGGGCGGCTCAATTCGGTGACCCTGGCCACCAATATGGCCGGCCGCGGCACCGATATTCTCCTGGGGGGAAACCCGGAATCCCTGCTTCGGGAAGAATTAAAGAAAAAGGGCTTCAGCCTGGAAACTGCGCCTCCTGTGGTCAAAGAAAAAGCGCAAGCCGAGATTAACGAGCAGGTGAACCTTGAGCGCCAGGCAGTGATCGAACGCGGCGGCCTGCATATCCTGGGCACCGAACGACACGAGGCCCGCCGCATCGACAACCAATTGCGTGGGCGTTCGGGACGCCAGGGCGACCCCGGTTCCTCGCGTTTCTATATTTCCCTGGAAGACGACCTGATGAAAATACTTGGTTCGGATCGCATCCGCAGCATGCTGGTTCGCGCCGGCATGAGCAACGGCGTTCCTCTGGAGAATCGACTGGTTTCCCGGGCAATTGAAAATGCGCAAAAGCAGATCGAAGGGCAGAATTTTTCCATCCGCAAACACTTGCTCGAGTACGATGATGTAATGAACAAGCAGCGCCAGCACATTTACTCCCTGCGTCGGGATATTCTTTTCGGCAAGGATTTTACAGACTATATTCAGGAGCTTCTACAAGATCTTTATGACGATATATTCTCCTTCTACATCGATGAAAACAAGGAATCAGATCAATGGGACGTGGAGGCATTCCAAAAAGAAATCCTCCTGCAATTCGGTTTGGATCTCAGGCAAGTTCCCCAGGGTGATTTCCGCGATTCCCCGCCCCTGCTCCTGAAGGAAAACGTTATTGGGCAAATCAAGGCCCTCTACCAGGAAAAGGAAGCGCTTGTCGGCGCCACCCAGATGCGCGAGTTGGAAAGGATGATC
>SPCN01000109.1 GCA_004525465.1 Chrysiogenales bacterium
CCCAACACCGCCATGAGGGGTTTTGGCGCGCCGCAGGCGATGTTTGTTTTTGAGGCGGCGATCATGAAGGCCGCGGTGACCCTGAACGTCGCGCCGCTGGAGATACAAAGGAAAAATCTTTTGCGCGAGGGAGACCGCTTTCCTTATGAGCAGATCGCCAAAAATTGCAACGCCGGCAAGTGCTGGGACAGCGCTTATGAAAAATTCGCGGTCGAAAAGCTCAAAAAGGAAATCGCGGCCTTCAACAAAAAGAACATTCATTGCAAAAAGGGTCTTTCTTTATTCCCGCTCTGTTTTGGCATCTCATTCACCAAAACCAGCCTCAATCAGGGACGCTCGCTCGTGCACATCAATACCGACGGCTCGGTCAGCATCAGCACGGGCGTGGTGGAAATGGGCCAGGGCGTAAACACCAAAATCCTCCAGGTCGCGGCCAAGACGCTCTCGATCTCTCCGCAGCGATTTACCATCCATAGTACAAACACCACCAGGATTGCCAACCCCTCACCCACCGCGGCAAGCACCGGCGCCGATTTGAACGGCAAGGCCACGATCATGGCCTGCGAGGCATTGCGCGCCAGGCTGAAAGGTGTTGCTCTCCAGGAATTAAAGGGCCGCGACCCCGATGAAATCGAGATCAGGGATGAAGTTATTTTTCATAATGGAAAAAAGACCGATCTGACCTGGGAAAGACTTGTTTTTCTGACCGATGAAGCCAGGATCTCACTTTCGGAGCACGCCCACTATGCCACGCCGGTCATTCATTTCAACAAGGCCAGCGAAAAAGGTCATCCTTCTGCCTACCATGTTTATGGAACGGCAGTGACCGCGGTGACCGTCGATTGCCTGCGCGGAACATACGAAATCGATCTGGTCAAAGTCGTCCATGATTTCGGCTCCAGCATCAATCTCGATATTGATATCGGCCAGGCCGAAGGCGCCCTGATGCAGGGCATAGGCCTGATGACCATTGAAGAACTGCTAGTTGACCAAAAAGGACAAAATGTCTATGACCGGCTTTCAAGCTATAAAATTCCCGACATTTATTTCGCGCCCAAAAATGTTGAAGTAGTGCCGCTCGACAGCGAACCTGACGCTCTGGCCTTGTTGGGTTCCAAGGCGGTCGGTGAGCCGCCGCTGATGTACGGCATCGGCTCCTATTTCGCCATTCTCATGGCCATGCGCGAGTTCAATCCCACCCTGAAGCTCGACCTGTGGGCGCCGCTGACCCATCAAAAATGCCTGTTGGCCCTTTATGATAAATATGGAGATTTGCTGAAATGATCCGCTTGGGCAGCATATTGGCTTCAAGGCAAATCTCTTCCGGGCCGACACAATAAATGCGGGTTGCGTAGATAGGTTTAGGCAATTATGTAAAAGGAGATAAAGAAAATGGGTAAATCTGATTTCATGGTAAAGACAAAAATCGATGATTTGTTCCGCTTGAATTTCGACGGCTTCAGAAAGGATTTTCTGCTTTCTTGGCAAAAAAGCGCTGATGACATTCAGGCGGTAATGACCCTGGCTGAAATTTTGTGGGAACTTCATAATGACAACGTCGGGTTGAGAGTTTTTCGCACCGGGCTGGCCGTGTCGTTTTTCCGTGATAAATCGACAAGAACCAGGTTGGCTTACGCCTCCGCCTGCGACCTTTTGGGATTAACCATGCAGGAAATGGACGAGGAAAAATCCCAGATAGCGCATGGCGAAACCATCAGGGAAACCGCGAACATGATTTCATTCCTGAGCGAAGTGATCGGCATCAGGGATGATATGTTTTTGGGCCGAGGTCACAATTTCATGAAAGAAGTTGCCCAGGCTCTGGACGGCGGTTTTGCCGAAGGGGTTTTGGGTCGCAGGCCGGCAGTGATTAATTTGCAGTGCGATCTGGATCATCCCACCCAGACGCTCTCGGAC
Source organism: Chrysiogenales bacterium (assembly GCA_004525465.1). Classification (GTDB taxonomy): domain Bacteria; phylum Acidobacteriota; class Aminicenantia; order UBA2199; family UBA2199; genus UBA2199. Next base: position 1,918 of record SPCN01000109.1, read on the forward strand.
CTGGTGCACCTGAAAAATTATTTTGGCGGCCTGAATGAACTGAAAAACAAAAAACTGGTCATGAGCTGGGCCTATTCGCCGAGCTACGGCAAACCGCTGTCGGTGCCCCAGGGCATCATTTCTCTTTTAAGCAGGTTCGGCATGGATATCGTCCTGGCCTATCCGGAAAATTATGATCTGGTACCGGAAGTTGTGGAAACGGCCAAAAAATTCTCCAGGGAATCAGGGGGTTCATTCGCGATCAGCCATGATATGAAGGCGGCATTCAAGAACGCCGATGCCGTTTATCCCAAAAGCTGGGCTCCTTACTGGGTAATGCAGAAGAGAACGGACCTGATGTACAACAATGACCAAAAAGGCCTGCGTGAGCTGGAAAAAGAATGTCTCGATCAAAACGCCAGGCATAAGGACTGGCTTTGCGACGAGGAATTGATGAAAACGACACGCGACGGCAACGCCCTTTATCTTCACTGTCTCCCTGCTGACGTGCAGGGTTTGAACTGCCTGGAAGGTGAAGTGACCTTGAAGGTCTTTGAAAAGTACCGGGTCGAGACATACAAGGAAGCGCGCTACAAGGCTTTCGTCATCGCGGCCATGATCATCATCTGCTGCTTCAGGGATCCCGTGGCGATCATTGACAAGTTATTCAGGGAAAATTTGAACCGGGCCGGATAGGCAGCAAGCCTTGTTCGCCAGCAGGTATTGACATTTTTTTAAATTCTTCGCAGAATGTCCGCAGCACTCGCTGCCTTGGAAAACCTCGGCATGGTGATGCTGTCACGGCGGAAAAATTGCTGGACGATCGTCAACGACAAAGCAGAGAACCGCGTCCACGTCAAGAAGGCGATGACGGCCCTGACGATGCGGGGCGGCGCAAACTATTTTCAAGGAGAAAGCGTTATGGCTGACAAAAAGAAATCGGCAAAAGCTCAGTTAATCGATTTGCGGGGCCGCGATGTCATTACCACCCAGGAATTTTCAGTGGCTGAACTCGAGGCCATTCTTGCTCTCGCCCTTGAAATGAAAAAAAACCGCTACAGCGAGCGGCACGCCAAGCTGATGCTGCGGCAGACTTTCACGATGTTGTTCTACAATCCGTCGCTGCGCACCCGCCAAAGTTTCGAGGCGGCGGCCACCGAGCTGGGCGGCCACGCCCAGTTTCTGGAACCCAAGGCCATGCGCCTCAAGAGCGTCAGCGGCAAGAAGGATAGCGCCGGCGAAAGCATTCATGACGCGGCCAAGGTCATCGCCCGCTACAGCACCGGGATGGGGATTCGCATACTCGAAAACTCCGTGGACAAATACGGTGACGGCAACTGGCTGCTTCGCGAATACGCCAAGTTTGCCGACATCCCGGTTCTCAACATGGCCGACGATATTTACCATCCCTGCCAGGGACTGGCCGATAACATGGGTATGCGGCTGAACGTGGCGCAGGGTGAAAGCACCAGGGGCAAGACGCTGCTGCAGACATGGGCGTCGGGCAAACTCGCCCGTTCCTACTGTTCGGTGCACGAGTCGCTGCTCATCAACTCCCGGCTGGGGATGAACATACGCCTGGCGTTTCCTAAAGGCTATGAACTGCCGGATACCAGGGTCCTCGACGCGGTCAGGGAAAACTGCAAGCGGGCGGGGACGAAATTTGAGATGATCAACGACCCGCTTGCCGGCTACGAAGGCAGCGACTACGTCTATTCCCGCAATTGGTTCGGGCCCGACTTCTACCAGATCGGCAAAGACGCCGAAATCGCCCGCGCCAGCGACCCGAAGTACAAGGACTGGATCTGCGACGAGCGCAAGATGAAGATCGCGGGACCCGATGCCAAGTTCATCCATCCGATGCCGGTCGATGAGGAGCACGAGGTGACGCCGGAAGTGAATCGCGGACCGCGCTCGATCATCATGGATATAGCCGAATGCCGCTTGCACGTGCAAAAGGCGCTGATGGCCATGACCATCTGCGGAGTGAAAATGCAGGGCGGCAGGATCATCTGGCCAAAAAAGTAAAGGCCGGACATCGTCGAGGACATAATGGGACTCAAGCATGTTTTGGGATTGAAATGCACGGTCTGCGGCAAGGAGCATACCCTCAAGGAAACCCGCTATACCTGCACTGCCTGTCAGGGCAATAGCGAAGTCATCTATGATTACGAACTCATCAAAAAGAAAATCAGCCGCAAGAAACTCGCGCGCAATCGCGATTACTCGCTCTGGCGGTACGCTCCGTTCTACCCGCTGGCATCACTCAAGCTGATTCCGCCGCAGCAGATCGGCTGGACTCCCCTGTATCGCGCTTCCCGTCTGGGTGGTCAAATCGGTTTGAACAATCTCTACATCAAGGACGACGGCCGGAATCCGAGCGCTTCGTTCAAGGATCGCGCTTCGAGCGTGGCGCTGGTTCGCGCCCTCGAGGATAAAGCGAAATTAATCTGCGGAGCGTCGACGGGAAATGCCGCTTCTTCTCTTGCCTGCCTCAGCGGCGCGATCGGCTTGCGCACCATCATTTTCGTTCCGCAGTCCGCCCCTGCCGCCAAGATCGCCCAGATCATGACCTTCGGAGCCGAGATCATTATGGTCAAGGGGAATTACGACCAGGCATTCGATCTTTGTCTGCAGGCGACAGCCGAGTTCGGATGGTACAATCGCAATACCGGCTTCAATCCGTTCACTCGCGAAGGGAAAAAGTCGTGCTCTTTTGAAATCTGCGAACAGCTTGCTTGGCAGGTTCCCGACTGGGTCTTCGTTCCCGTCGGCGACGGCAACATCATCAGCGGCATCTGGAAAGGTTTCCGCGACCTCAAGGCGGTCGGGCTCATTGACCGTCTGCCGAAACTCGCCGGGGTCCAGTCGGTGCAGAGTTCCGCCATCACCGACGCCGTTGCCCGCGGCGGCAAGTTGATCCCGATCAGTGCCAGCACAATTGCCGATTCCATTTCGGTTGATCTCCCCCGTGACGGAGCGATGGCCGTTCGCGCCATCAGCGAATCGGGCGGGGCGGCGGTTAAAGTCGACGATAAGGAAATTCTCGAAGCGATCAAGACCGTGGCTCGCGGCTGCGGTGTCTTTGGTGAACCGGCCGGGGTCACCGCCTACGCCGGGGTTGAAGCTTTGGCCAGTCAGGGAAAACTTAAGGCCGATGATGTCTGCGTCGCGATCATCACCGGCAACGGACTTAAGGATGTTGCCTCGGCCGCCAAGGTCGCCGGCACGCCCAGCATCATCGAACCGACCATGGACGAACTTAAGAAACTCTATACAAAAAAGGGAGAAAGGCGGCAGTGAAATAAAAATCTTTCATTTTTGTCCTTAATCCCGCTCCTGAAAGAAATTTTGACTTTTATATGGAAAGCACATATAATGAGGCCATTGTTTTCCTGAAATAGGTTCAAAAAAAAATCCAGTTTAATGGGGATGAAAAGTAAAAAATGAAAAAAAAATCCCAGTCAAAAGAGGGCTTGTTCCTGACCGACGCCCAGTTGAAGAACGAATTCGCCAAGTGCGAATACTGCGAGGAAAAACCCTGCATGGACAAATGCCCGGCCGATTGTTCGGCCGCCGATTTCATCATGGCGGCCCGAGTGTTCTCCGCTTCCGACCTCAAAAGATCTGCGGCGCAGATCATGAAGAATAACCCGCTGGGCGGCGTGTGCGGACTGGTTTGTCCCGACAAGTTCTGCATGGCGGCCTGCGTGCACAAGAAATTCGATGCGGCGGTCAACATTCCCGCCGTCCAGGCGACAATTATAAAAAAAGCGCGCGAGCTGGGCGGCATTGCCGCCTTCACCCGGCCGCGGCCCAACGGCAAAAAAGTCGCCGTGGTGGGTTCCGGCCCCGCCGGCCTGGGCGCTGCGGCCGTCCTCGCCCAAAAGGGCTGCAAGGTAGACATCTTTGAGAAGGAAAAGATTGCCGGTGGAACCTGCAACTGGATCCCCGGATTCCGGCTGGACAAGGAGATGCTTGCCCAGGACCTGGAATTCGCCGTTTCACTGGGCGCCATAGACATCCACCTCAGGTCCGTTGTCCGCAGCCCCGAAACGCTGCTCAAAAAAGGCTACGACGCCGTCCTGGTCGCGGTTGGGCTGACCGAGCCCATCCGCCTTGGTTTGAAAAATGAGGAGCTGGCCGTCCCGGCAATGGCTTATCTGAAAAATCCCAAAAAATACAAGCTCACGGGCCGGGTGGCGGTGATCGGCGGCGGCGCCGTGGCCGCCGACTGCGCCATGGTCGCCCGCGAGAACGGGGCGGCCGCGGTGGAGCTGCTCGCCCTGGAGAGCATCGGCGAAATGCCCCTGACCCCCAAGGAGATGAACGAGCTCCTGGAGAACGGCATCGAGATCTCGGGGCGCACCAGGGTTTCGGCCATGGTCAAGCGCAACGGCCGGATCAGGGGATTGGCAACGGTCAAGGTGGCGCTGGCGGCAGGGGCCGCCTTCAATTTGCAGGATATCAAAGAGGTGCCGGGCACGCAGCAGGCGCGCAAAGACTTCATGGCGGTGATCGTGGCCATCGGCTCCCGTGCCAAGGTGGCCCGCTCGGACCGGCCCGGGATTTTTTACGCCGGCGACTGCGTCAACGGCCCCAGCACTGTCGTGGAAGCTGTGGCCGCCGGCAAGAACGCGGCGCTGGAGATCGATGCCTGGCTGCGCCGGGCCGCAAAACCGGCAATCGCCAACCGGGTCAAAAGCAGCGTCGAGCTTCACGGCTATGTCGCCAGGCCCGTGCCGCTGGAAAGCGATTTCTTCGGCCGTAAAATATCGACCCCTTTCCTGCTCTCGGCGGCGCCGCCCACGGACGGCTTCGAGCAGATGAAAATGGCTTACGAGGCCGGCTGGTCGGGCGGCATCATGAAGACCGCTTTCGACAATATTCCCATCCATATCCCCGGCGAATACATGCACGCCTTCAACGACCTCACCTACGGCAATTGCGACAATGTTTCCGGCCACAGCCTCGACCGCGTCTGCGGCGAGATCGAAAAGCTGGTAAAACTGTTTCCCGACCGGCTGACCATGGCTTCGACGGGCGGACCCGTCAGCGGCAACGATGAAAGAGACAGGGCCGGCTGGCAGAACAATACGCGCAAGCTCGAGAACACCGGCGTCATGGGCATCGAGTACAGCCTATCCTGCCCGCAGGGCGGCGACGGCAGCGAGGGCGACATCGTCTCGCAGAACGCGGCGCTGACGGCCAAGATCGTGGAATGGATCCTGGTCGGCGGCAGTCCCTACGTCCCCAAGCTGTTCAAGCTGACCGGGGCCGTGACCTCGATCGCGGTCATTGTCAACGCCATCAGTAAAGTCCTGCTGCGCCATCCCGAAAAGAAGGCCGGCATCACCCTGGCCAACAC
>SPCN01000064.1 GCA_004525465.1 Chrysiogenales bacterium
AAACGGAGAGGGTGGGATTCGAACCCACGGTCCCAGTTTACCCGGGACAACTGCTTAGCAGGCAGCCCTGTTCGACCACTCCAGCACCTCTCCATATCTACCGAGGAGGGGACTCGAACCCCTACAGGCAAAGCCCACAAGCACCTCAAGCTTGCGTGTCTACCAATTACACCACCTCGGCCTGCATGCAACAATTCAATATTTCCTAGAAATTGCGATGGACCGCGAAAAGCGGATCGCCTATTTGCCAGGTTCGCTTTTCGGCTGTTCCTGGGGAACTGTGCTTTCGGACTTGAGCGGCTGCGATGTTTCGGTCTTGGCCGCCGGCTTCTCCTTGCCCAGCACCGATCCGGAACGGTTCCTGCCGGCCGCCAAGATCTGCAGCAACAGCGAGGTTACCATAAACAGGATCGCCAGCGTGGTGGTGAGCTTGGAAAGCAGCGAGGCCGCACCGCGGGGACCGAAAGTGGACTGGCTGCCGTAGCCTCCGAAAGCCCCGGCCAAGTCGGCGCTCTTGCCGCTCTGCAACAAAACAACGATAACCAGCAAAAGACATACAGCTATATGAAAAAAAAGTAAAACGCCTTCCAAGTTGCCTCCTATGCGCGCAGAAGTTTCAACGCATTTTGGATTATAGCAGAAAATTGATCTACTTTCAAGGAGGCACCGCCCACCAAAACTCCGGAAATATCTTCCTGGGCAAGCAGTTCCAGACTGTTTTCTGGCTTGACCGAACCGCCGTAGAGGATCTTAATTTTTTTTCCCGGCGCCATTTCCTGCAGCATTTGCCTGATAAAATGGTGCACTTCCTGGGCCTGTTGGGGAGTGGCATTGCGGCCGGTGCCGATTGCCCAGATCGGTTCATAGGCCACGGTGATTTTTTCCATTTCCGCCCCGGCCACGCCCTGCAGCGCTTTCTCCAGTTGCATCCTGACTTTCGCCAGGGTTTTCCCCGCTTCACGTTCCGGCAGTGTTTCACCGATGCACAGCAAAGGCGGCAGGTTGAATTTCAGGGCCGCTTTCAGTTTTTTATTTACGTCTTCGTCGTGTTCGGCAAATATTTCCCGTCGCTCGGAATGCCCGATCAGCACACAATCCGCTGTTTCCCGGAGCATCAGGGGCGAGATCTCGCCGGTGAATGCCCCTTTTTCCTCGAAAAACATATTCTGGGCGCCTATCTTGATCTTCGGGTCCAAACCGTGTGTGGCAGCCAGGGCGGTAAAAGGAGGAAAAACAGCCACCTCCAGGCCGGGGAAGGCGGTAAACTCTTTGGCCAGAGCCTGGACGAATTCCCGGCTCTCGGCAACGGTCTTGAACATTTTCCAGTTGCCCGCGATCAGGTATTCCTTGCCCATCAGGCCTCCGTCAAAGCTTCAATCCCCGGCAGCTTTTTGCCGGAAAGATATTCCAGTGCCGCTCCCCCGCCTGTCGATAGATGGCTGATGCGGTCGCTAACCCCGGCTTTGTTGACGGCAGCGACCGAATCGCCGCCGCCGATGATGGTCGTGGCCTTGGCATCCGCCAGCGCCGCGGCGATCTCCATGGTGCCGCCTGAAAACGTATCCACCTCGAACACTCCCATCGGACCGTTCCAAAAGATCAAATCGGCACGTTGGATTTCACCCTGGTATCGCTCGACGGTTTCCGGGCCGATGTCCAGCCCCATCATCTCTCCCGGAATTTCCTCCCCGGACCGGATGATGCGGACGGTGATATTCGGTTCCATTTTAGTGGCCGCGATATGATCCTGGGGCAGGATGAAACGCACACCCTTGGCCTCGGCCTGCTGCATGATCTCCAGACAAAGTTCGATGCATTCGTTTTCCACCTTGGAAGAACCCACATTCATGCCCTTGGCTTTCAGAAATGTGTAGGCCATGGCGCCGCCGACCAGAATCGCTTCCGCCTTGCCTACCAGGTGCTTCAGCAGCGGCAGTTTGTCGCTGACCTTGACGCCGCCGAGAATGACCAGGTAGTGTCCGGGAGGATTATCCGCCGCCATGCTTAAAAAAACTATTTCTTTATTGAGCAGAAATCCGCTCACAGCCATGGGGACATGCCGGGTAATCTCGTCAATCGAGGCGTGGGCGCGATGACAGGCGCCGAAAGCGTCATCGACATATATATCAATGCCCTTGGCCAGCTCAGTGGCGAAAGCAGGATCATTCCCGGTTTCCTCGTGGTGAAAACGCAGGTTTTCCAGCAGCAGGATCTGGCCAGGCTTCAATGTGGCCTTGGCTTTTTCCGCCTTGGCGCCGATGGTTTCGCCGCAAAACAGGACTTCCTGCCCCAACAGCTCAGTCAAACGTCCGGCCACCGGAGCCAGGCTGCAATTGGGGTCCACATGCCCTTTGGGCCGGCCCAGGTGCGAGGCACAGACAATGCGGGCCTGGTTTTCGATCAGGTAACGGAAAGTGGGCAGGGCGGCGCGGATGCGCGTATCGTCCGTGATCTCGCCCCTGTCATTCAGAGGCACATTGAAGTCATTCCTGACAAAAACCATCTTGCCCCGTACCGCAAGGTCCTTAATATTTTTTTTTGCCATTTCAATTCGCGCCTATTTTAATGATCAGGTCGCGGACCCGGCAGGAATAGGCCCATTCGTTGTCATACCAGGCCAGCACTTTGATAAGATTCTTTTCCATGACCAGGATATTTTCCATATCGATAATAGAGGAGCGCTCATCTCCCTTGAAGTCGATGGAAACCAGCGGTTCGTAGGTGAAGCCCAGGATCCCCTTCATCGGTCCGTTGTTGGCGGCCTTTTCAATCACCTGGCGCACCTCTTCCACCGATGTGTCCCTGGCCACATGGACAACCAGGTCGACCACCGACACGTCGGGAGTCGGAACCCGGATGGATGTTCCGTCTATTTTTCCCTTCAGATCTTTGATGACCACGCCCACGGCCTTGGCCGCCCCGGTCGAGGTAGGAATCATGGAAAGGCCGGCCGCCCGGCAACGGCGCAGGTCCTTATGGGGCAGATCGAGGATGCGCTGGTCATTGGTGTAAGAGTGGATGGTGGTCATATTGCCCTTGAGGATCTTGAAATGGTCGTGCAATACTTTAGCCAGCGGCGCCACGCAGTTGGTGGTGCAGGAAGCGTTGGAAATGATGTGGTGATTTTGCGGATCATAATCGCTGTCGTTGACTCCCAAAACAATAGTAATGTCTGGATCGGTGGCCGGTGCTGATATCAGCACTTTTTTGGCCCCGGCTTGCAAATGCTTCTCCGCATCCGGGCGTTTGGTAAACAGTCCGGTGGATTCAACGACCAGGTCTATACCCAACTCTTTCCAGGGCAGTTCAGCGGGATTTTTAATGGCCGTCACCTTGATCTTTTTCTCTCCAACCTGGATGAATCCGTCTCCATACCCCACGTTTTCCGGTAAAATACCGAAGATCGAGTCATACTTCAGCAAGTGGGCCAGAGTCTTGGCATCGGTAATATCGTTGATCGCCGCAATCTCAATATCAGCATGCCTGTATGCCGTCCGCAAAAAAAGCCTGCCGATCCTTCCGAAACCATTTATCGCAACTTTTATGCTCATGAGTAACCTCCAAGAAATAAAAATTAGCACAATCGCCGCCAATTTTCAAGTGCTGCGGAGTATAGCCAGCCCAGGGAAAATTAAAAAACTTGCTTTTTCACGGGAGGTTTCCTATAATCATCCGGGAGGTCAGCATGGACATCAAAGAAAAAGCCTCGGGCCAGTTGAATTGGCTGGAAAAAATACTTCATAAAATTCCCGGCTTTCAGGGTTACTACCAAAGAGAATTGCGCCGAGATTCCGACCGCTTGCAGCGGGAGTTCATTGTCAAACAACTGCGCAAAGTAAAAAGCGGACTGAACGGTGTGTTGCAGGACGCCAGCCGCCAGAAGAACTTCGAACTCCTTCAGGTTTGCGATCTGTTCGGAAAGTCACTCGAAAAAAGTATTGGCGAGATTCGCTATGCCGACCAGGGTTACAGCGGTTTTTTCGACCTGATCAAGATCAGGGAAGCCGAGTTGGACGCGGTTTACGAATGGGACGCCAAGATCGCCGAAATGGCTATACGCTTTGCCGAAGAGTTCAAGGGCGCCGCCGCCTTGCCGCTGGAATCATCGCAGCTGGAAACGCTGCGGGAACAACTCGACCAGATCAACGGCGCTTTCGAACAAAGAACCGCCCTTTTGAAAGGATACTGAGGAGGAAAATAAATTGAAACTGGAAATCATAAAGTACTTTGATCAGACGGGAAAAGAAATTTCTCACCGCATCCCGGAAGAGGGCTCAAGCGACATCAAGCTCGGGGCGCAATTGATCGTCCAGGAAAATCAGGCCGCGGTTTTCTTTCGCGACGGCAAAGCCCTGGATACTTTCAAGGCTGGACGCCATGTCCTGTCGACCATGAACATTCCCCTACTGACCCGTTTGCTATCCCTGCCCTATGGCTTCAAATCCCCTTTTCAAGCCCAGGTTTATTTTGTAAATCTGAAAACTTTTCTGAACCTGAAATGGGGTACCAAGGAGCCAGTGAGCTTCAAGGATTCTGAACTTGGTTTTGTTCGACTGCGCGCTTTCGGAGTTTTTTCCATCAAAGTAAACAATCCCCAATTGTTCATAGCCGAAGTGGCCGGGACCCAGGCCATTTATTCCACAGACCATATCGAGGATTTTCTGCGCGACCTTCTGGTGGGCCGCCTGAATGATTTTTTAGGCGAAACAGTCAAAACCATTTTTGAACTGCCGCAGTATTTTGACGAAATAGCCGCTGGGCTCAAAGGACGAATAGCCGATGACTTCGCTAAATATGGCCTGGAAATTGCTGATTTCATTATCAACTCCATCACCCCGCCCGAAGAAGTGCAAAAAATGATCGATGAACGGGCCGGTATGGGCGCCGTGGGCGATATGGGCAAATTCGTGCAGTTCAAGGCCGCAAAAGCCATGGAAAAAGCCGCTGAAAAAGGCGGAGAAGCTTCCTCAGGCATGGGCATGGGGTTAGGTGCCGGCATGGGCATGATGATGCCGGGGATGATCAACCAGGCCATGCAGGACTCAAAAAAACAAAGTGCGGAAATCGCCGCTGAACCAGGTAAAACCAAGAAGTGCCCTGCTTGCCAGAAGCAAGCTTCCCTGTCAGCCAAATTCTGCCCCGACTGCGGCGTTGAATTTCCCAAAAAAGCATTCTGCAGCAATTGCGGATCAGTCTTGAAAAAGGGTGCCAAATTCTGCCCGGACTGCGGCCAAAAAATATCCTGATCCCTGAAAGTTCTGCGGCCAATATGCTATAATACTCCTGCATGAAGCGCGGCCCAGAAAAAATATTATTGATATTAAACCCTGCCTCGGGATTTATTTCCAAGGATATCGCCGTTTCTCTGATTTTGAAGAAATTGCGCCGTCATTTCAGCAGCGTCTCCCTGGTCAACACCAACTCACCCCTGCAGGCCGGCGAGGTCACCCGCCAGGGTTTGAAGCATTTCGACATTTTTACCGCTTTCGGCGGCGACGGCACCGTGAACTCGGTGGCGGCCTCTTTGATAAACACCAACAAGATCCTGGGCATCCTCCCGGGCGGGTCGGGAAATGGTCTGGCCCGCAACCTGAAGATTCCCCTCTCCTGGCTGCGTGCCCTGCATACACTGATTTCGGGACAGGATGTGTTCATCGACGCCGGAAAGATCAACAACAATTTTTTCTTAAATGTGGCCGGTATGGGTTTGGATGGTTTGATCTCAAAAAAATTCAACCTGGAATCAAAAACCAGGGGCATACTGCCCTATTTCTATTTTGCCTTGAAAGGCTATTTGGAAATGCCGCAGTTCAAGGTACGGGTCACCACTGCCACAAGCGAATTTGAGGAAGACATCATGCTCCTGGCCTTGGCCAATTTCCGCCAGTACGGCGCCAAAGCCGTCATCGCCCCCCATGCTTCCCCATACGACCGCTTGCTGGACCTTTGCATATTAAAAAGATCAAAATTAATCCAGTCATCCCTGAACATCCAGCGTCTTTTTACAGGCAACATCCACAAGTACCCATTCTATAAAACCTTGAAGTTTGACCGGGTCCATATCCGTTCCCTGAATGGACCTATCCCTTTTCATTTCGATGGGGAATACGGCGGGAATGAACTCATTGATTATGATATCAACGTGATTCCAGCCGCAATCAAGGTGCGGGTCCCGGCTTTCAAAAAATAAAAAAAAAGGGAAGAATCTCTCCTTCCCTTTTTCCTGACAAAATTCAGACTATTCCAAAGTGCCTGCTTTTTGCTCCGTTATCAAACCGATCACTTCGATCTGAGCTTCCTTGATTGCATTCATTACATCAACCACTCTACCATAGGCTGCTTCCAAATCAGCTTTTAAAAGGACTTTTTTCTCAGTCATTTGCATCTCCTCCATACGGTCGAGGATCAGCTGCCCCAGTTTCGCCAGATCATCCACCACCTTGTCATCCAAGGCGATTTCACCGCTTTTTTTGATATACACGGTAAGCATCTGGCTGGGGTCGGGTTGACTGGCTGTATATTTGGCTTCCGGCAGAGTGACGTTGGCGCCTTTCTGGATCATCGGTGTCACGATCATGAAAATGATGAGCAACACCAATAAAATATCGCAGAGCGGCACTACATTGGGCTCAGACTTTGTAGTTTTTGAGCCGATATCGACACTCATTCTCAAATCCCCTTACTTGGCTTTTAACTTGATAAAATGATCAATCAACTCCGAAGAAGCATTGGCCATTTCACCGGTAAAAACATCCACGCGATTGAGCAGGGTATTGAAAAACCACACGGCTACGACAGCGACGATAATACCAAAACCAGTTGTGATCAAGGCTTCAGCAATACCGCCGGCCACGGCACCGATACCGCCCGAGCCGGAAACTTTCATGCCCTGGAAAGCGGTGATGATCCCGAAAACCGTGCCAAACAAGCCGACGAACGGGCCCGTGGAACCGATGGTCGCCAAACCGTTCAGACCTCTTTTGAATTCCTGAACGCCTTTGATGGTAGCCCTTTCAATGGCTCTCTTGGCCGCCTCAACCACATCGGCGTGACTGGACTTGCTTTCCTGCTGGAACTGCAGTTCGTTCAAACCGGCAACCAGGACTTTGGCAAGGTGGCTGTTTTTGAATCTTTTATCAGAAGCCAATTTAATGGATTCTTCCACTTTACCTTCGCGCCACAGACCGGAAATAAGCTTCAGCAGATCTCTGGACTGTCTTTTGGCCTTTGAAAAAACAATACCTCTTTCGATGCCGGTCGCAAAGCAATACACCGACATGAACACCAGAGTGAAAACAACGGCTCTGGGGACAAAACTCATACTGTGCCACATCTCAACTAAATCCCATGACATATTAGACCTCCTAAATTAAGATTGATTTTTATAAATTCCGTGTGGACATGCCACTAACGAACTTACATATTCTGCAAAGTGAAGGTAACTGTGGCCGTGAAAATGACCGGCTTGGGAATACCATTCAAAATGTAGGGCTCATATACCCATTGCTTGATGGCGCTCAATGCGGCATCATTGAGCAAGGGGTGACCGGAAACGACCCTGGCTTGGCGCACGCGTCCGTAAATATCGGTCATGGCTTCGATGATGACCACGCCCTGGATGCGCGCCGTCAGTGCGATCTGCGGGTAAACCGGCCTGACTTCCTTGATTTTCCTCGGCCGCTGCACGCTGGCAACGCGGATGGCCTGCTGGGAGTCATCGATCAGCTGTCCACCTTCCACGCCGCCCAGAACGCCGCCGATCACGCCGCCTTCCACACCGCCCTCAACGCCGCCTTCGATACCGCCCTCGATGCCAAAACTACCCACATCTTCTTCCTGAATGATCGTGGGAACTTCGATCGGAGCTACAAGCCGTCCGGCGATGACCGGCCTGCTTTCAGTCTTTTTAGCCTCCGTGGCTTTCTGTTCGCCACCGGATTTTTTCTTGGCCGCAGGAGGTGGAGGCGGCGGAGGAGGCGGCGGAGCCATGACAAAAACATTGGTTACTTTGACTTCAGGAAGATTCGAGTCCGCCATCATCAGGGGAACCACTACCAAAGATGCGATGGCCAAGGCGTGGATCAATAGGGATATCGGCAGGGTCAAATACCTTTTGGTGGGTTTACGTTTTTCTCCCGATATTATCAAGGATTCGCCAAACATGCTACGCCTCCATTAAAAAGATTTTTTAATATTTCCAAACTCTCTTATATAACAAAAACTATTAAAATTCAAGCTTAATTTCAACTTTTTTTTCTTTTTAAGAAATATTTTTCCCAGGCTTTCAGCCAAGCGCACGATTGGTAGATGGTAGAATAGGTTCCGGTGACGACACCGACCAGCATGGTGAAAGCGAAGGGATGGATCACCTCGCCGCCAAAGAAAAATAGGGACAGTACGGTCAGAAAGACGGTCACTGAGGTGATGATGGTGCGGCTCAGGGTTTCGTTAATGCTCTTATCAAGGATAATCTCAAGGTTGTCCTTGCGCATGATCTTCAGGTTGTCGCGCAGGCGGTCAAAAAGCACGATGGTGTCGTTGATCGAGTAACCGACGATAGTCAGCAGGGCGGCAATGACCTGCAGCGACATTTCTATATTGAAGAACAGGATGAACGACAGGGCGATCAAGACGTCGTGGGCCAGGGTCAGGATGCCTGAAATCCCATACAGAAACTTGAAGCGAAAAGCGATGTAGATCAACATGCCGATCAGGGCCCAGATGCAGGCCAGGGCGGCTTTGCGGCGCAGCTCCTTGCCCACCTGCGGACCGACGAATTCAACGCTCAGGAAGGTGAATTTTCCCAGAAAAGCCGAGGAGCGCAGAACGTCCATGACCCGGTGCTTGACGCCGGCCTTTTCCAGGGCGGAAAAATCAGCGATGATGCCGGTGTCACTCTTGCGCAGGCCGATAACTATTTGGGCGCTTGCTTGAGCATCTTCATCGTTCAACCCCTTGTCCCTTAAAAAACGGGCAATCTCACCCTCGGCAGTATTGTTCAGATCAATTTTTCCGGCCGCGGCCTGGTCCCTCTCGGCGGCATCCATGATGCCGCTGCGGATCTCCCGGGCCACGATTTCGTATTCCTCAATGTCTTCCATTTTTCCGGTATTGTTGAGGTTCAATTTTTTCAATGATGCCAAAGTCTTGATGAAAAATTTGTTTTCACCACCGATCCGCGTGATCTGGGCGTCGCCCAGGTTGATCTTGGCCAGTGTGTTGCGCAGCTGCTGGACCGACGTATTTTCCTGCAAACTGACCTCGATCAGGGTGCCTCCGGAAAAATCGATGCCCATGTTGAAACCGCGGGACACAAACGTCACCAGGCCGGCTATAATGATCAGTCCCGAAAGGGCGAAGGCGTAATACCTTTTATTGATAAACTTGATCTTGGGTTCTATTTTGAATATTTTCATCTTCCACTCCTATATGCTGATCTTGGACAGCTTCTTGTGCCGGCCGTAGGTCAGGTCGAAAATCACCCGCGAAACGAAAATGGCAGTGAACATGCTGGCCACGATGCCGATGATCAGGGTGACGGCGAAACCCTTGATGGGGCCGGTTCCGAACTGGAACAGGAAGATCGCCGAAATGACCGTGGTCAGGTTGGCATCGAAGATCGTCCAAAACGCCTTCTTGAAACCAGCGTCGATGGCCGACTTGGGCGACTTGCCCAAACTGAGTTCCTCGCGGATGCGTTCAAAGATCAGCACGTTGGCGTCCACGGCCATGCCGATGGACAGGATGATGCCGGCGATGCCGGGCAGGGACAGGGTGGCCTTGAAATAAGCCATGACACCCATCAGGATCAGCATGTTCAGCAGCAGAGCCAAAATAGAATTGATGCCGGCTGCCCGGTAGTAAACCAGCATGAACAGCACCACCAGCAGCAAACCGCCAAGGCAGGCGGCCAGTCCCTTGCGGATGGAGTCGGCACCCAGCGAGGGGCCGATGGTCCTTTCCTCAATGTACTTCAATGGGGCCGGCAGGGCGCCGGAGCGCAATACCAGAACGATATCATCTATTTCATCTATGGTAAAACGACCCTTGATGATGCCGTCACCGGAGATAACATCC
>SPCN01000401.1 GCA_004525465.1 Chrysiogenales bacterium
CGCCCCATGTGGCGGCGTGGCCATCTTCAAACGCGGCGGACTGTTCGTGGGCTCCGGGGCGAAGAACCGACAAGGTGAAACCGTCAAGCGTCATGGCGTGCTTCTCCGTAGCGGCGGACGAAGGTTTGTTGCTCTGGCCGGCATCGCCAGCAGCCGGGCACGAAAAGGTTCAATCAAAGCGCAACGGGCATGGATAGGGTAACGGTTTTTATGGGCCTGGACTACCGGCGGAGGTGCTTCGATGGGGGGGCAGGGCGCCTCAGGCGGTGCGTTCGTTTTTGGGGCGGGTCTTCCAGCGGCGGTGGATCCACAGGTATTGGCTGGGGTCGTCGCGGACGAACTGCTCGATGGCGCTGGTGTACTCCTGCGTGACCCAGGCGAGGTCGTCGTCACGGTCGGCCCACTCGTGCGGCTCGATGACGCGGGTGATGCCGACTTCATATTTGAAGTTTTGGCTGCATCGGCGGGCGTAGCCGATGATGATGGGCGCGTTGTATCGCATGGCCAGCAGGCCGATCGCCTTGTAGGTGGAGGCTTTGCGGCCGAAGAAGTCGACGAAGATGCCCTTTCGTCCGGCGTCCTGGTCGGCGATGAAGCAGAGCATGCCGCCTCGGTCGAGCACGTCCTGACCGCCCTGGGAGGCGCCTTTCTTGTACATCAGTTCGAGGCCGCCGCGTTGCTGCATGTCGACGAGCCATTCGTTGAGGTAGGGGTTGTCCAGCGGGCGCATGACCGCGACGATTTCGATGCCCAGCCTGGCCATAAGGTAGCCGAGAAGTTCGAAGTTGCCGTAATGGCCCGTGATGAGGATCGTCGGGCGATCGCGCAGCATGTGGGGCATGACGTGGGTCAGGTCGTTGAGCCGAACGTGTCGCGACCAACTGCACTCGGTGATCAGTCGGCCGGCGACGAAGACCTCGACGACCATCATGACCAGGTGTTGCATGCTGGCCAGTGCGATGCGACGGACCTGGTCCTCGCTCATGGCGGAGCCGAAGCTCTGTCGGACGTGGTCCATGGCGCGTTGGCGATGGCGTGGGATGAGTCGCCACCAGATCAGGCCGAGCAATCGCGCGGTTTTGAGGTTCACGTCGATGGGGAAGCAGAGGAACAGCGCAGCGACCAATCGCACGCCAAGGTACGTCAGATAGTCCAGCCATGGCTTGCGTGGCTTTGCCATGGTGGGCATTGTATGGGGCGATTGCGTGTCGGTCCAACGGGGATGTCGGCGGCGCCTTGTAATGATGGCGGCCGACTCATCGCGACGGCCGGAGCTTGTAGAACCCGGCGACGGGAACCCACCCGATCTTATCGAAGTCTTCCGTGACTCTTTCGAGATAGATCGGGCGATTGGGGAACTTGCCTGCCAACGCTTCCCATTGCTTGACATCCGCGTTGATCACATCCACGGCTGGGTTGGTGCCACGGACGTACTGATGGAACCAGAGCAGCGTGGAGTCGTTCCACGTGGACAGCACGACGGCGTTGGACTCGATCGATGCCAGCAGCATCGCCGCCCGCTGCTCACGCTCGGGCGTGCGTGAGCGTCTAAGCCCATTTATCTGACCGGCGATCAACAGCATGTACAGCAACACCGTCAACGTCCAAGGCCACCAAGCCAGACGCCGCTGCAACACCTCCGTCAGCAGCACGGCCGAGGTGATGGCAAGGATCACCCATCCGCAGATGAAGAACACCGGCTGAAAGAATCTCAGGTAGGTTGAGAAGTACAGAACCAGCAGCCCGAGCGTCACGGCGAAGAAGCCTCGCATGCGCAACAGAACGGACCCGTCAGGTGAACGAAGCACCAGCAGCATGAATCCGGCGGACCCGAACAGCAGCAGTAGCGCGTTGTTGCTGGCGAGTTCGGCGAGTTCGCGGCTGACGTTTGTCGGAAATGCCACGGAGAACAGAGCCCCCAAGCCACCCGAGGAGCCCCGGAACTGCACAGCGGTGACGGTCCAGATGAACCGGTCCCACGCGTCCGACAGCGGGGGCGCCTGTCCGATCGATACTTCGGTCAGGTAGTTGTACGCGTCGGCCCGGTCCAGTGCGAAGACCAGCAGCACAACCGCGCCGCCAGCCACAAACGCAGACGCCATCGCGAACACGCGGCGGATGGTGACGAGGTCGGATCGGCGCCGCCACGTGCTCAGCAGCCACAGGGCGATGCCCGGATAGACCAGGACCGTGGTGACGTGGTTGCCGATCGAGAGCCCCGCGACCAGGGCAAGGGCTGTTAGTTTGCGGGCGCTTGGTGCGTGGTCAAAGGAGATCATCAGCCAGAGCATGCCGCTGAATAGAAGCCCGTGGAGCGTGTAGACCTCTGCTTGGCAGGCGTTTTCCCACACACAGGGCGTCAGGGCCAGCATGAGCACGGCCAGGCTGATCGGGCCTGGTGGCAGTGCGAGCAGTTGCATGCAGCGGATCAGCACCGCCAGCATGGCCAGGCAG
>SPCN01000217.1 GCA_004525465.1 Chrysiogenales bacterium
GATGGATGACCCGACCAGTTTGATGCGCCTGACCCTGGCCAGGACTCTTTTTGTAAACAGCGCTTATGGCGCGGCGCGCTTCGGCAATGAAACTTCGCTGGCTGAGATCGGCAAAAAGGATATCCAGGCCTTTTTCCGCAGTCATTACGTAGCCGGCAACATGACGGCCGTGGTCATCAGCGACCTTGATGCGGATATCATCAAACCGATCCTGGCCCGCCATCTCGGCGTAATCCCCGCGGGGCCGCGGCTGCCGTTTACCCCGGCAGGCCTGCGCCGGCTTCAAGACCAGCGGCTGACGCTCGAGCGCCAGGCGGCCCAGGCCCACGTTTCTCTCTCCGTGCTGCTGCCCGAAGCAACAGCAGATAATTTCCTTATGGCCGCCCTGCTGGAAACCTGGCTGGGCAAAGGCATCGGCAGCCGCTTGTGGTCCCTGCGCAGCCGCGGCGACCTTGCCTACGGTTTGAACGCCGAATTGCAGCCCAATCGCGAGGCCATGCTGCTAAGTGTTTATCTGCAAACCGACAACCGCCGCAGTCCGCAGGCGCTGAAGGAACTGATGCAACTTATGCAAACGGCTCATGATACCGGCAGTGATGAAGCTGAGCTGGCCGCGGCCAAAGCCTACGCCCGGGCCGATTTTTGGCGTGAGAATGAAACCCGTGAACACCGCGCCGCCACCCTGGCCTTCCTGGAAGGCAGCGGACTGTCCTATCGCCTGGCCGGTGATTTCAGTGAACGGCTGGAAAAAATCAGCCTGGAGGAATTCAATCGCGCGCTCCGTGCCTGGCTGGCTCCCGAACGCTGGTTCATATTGCTTATCGGTCAGCCGGCAGAGTAGTTCGTGTTTTTAGCTTGCAATCTCCTGTAAAAAATTGTATAAGAAAAAATGGCTATAAAACTCTTTTCTCACGGCGCCTGCGCTGAAGTAACTGGTTCCAAGCATTTCCTGGATATTGACGGCCGGCTGCTGCAGATCGACTGCGGCATGTTCCAGGGCCGCCGCGCTGAATCCTATCAGAAAAACAGGGAAATGCCGTTCGACCCCAAGGCGGTGCGTGCCGTCATCCTGACCCACGCCCATTTCGATCATTCCGGCGCCCTGCCGATCATGCTCCAGAAGGGTTTCACCGGCAACATCCATTCCACTTCCGCCAGCCGCGATGTCACCCAGATCATCCTTCTCGACAGTGCCTATATTCAGCAAAAGGATTTTGAGATCCTCCAGGAAAAGTCGGTCAAGCACCCTGAAAGGAAATTGACGGTTTACCAGCCCTTGTACAGCGCCGAAGAAGCTGTCGCCGTCATGGGCAATTTCGTCACCAGCAACTACCACCGAAAATTCAAGCCCCTGGATGGAGTGGAAGCCGAATTTTTCGATGCCGGACACATCCTGGGAGCCGCCACAGTGCACCTGACCATCCAGGATGGCCTGCGCGTCGGCTTCAGCGGCGATCTCGGACGCCGCGGCCTGCCTATCATCCGTGATCCCGAGATCATGCCTGCCATGGATTACCTGGTTCTGGAAGGAACCTATGGCAACAGGTTGCACAAGTCCATCGGCCTGGCCGGAGAAGAATTGGGCGAGATCATCCTCAAGGCCCATTCCCGGCGCGGCAAGATCATCATCCCGGCCTTCACCATCGAGCGCACCCAGGAGCTGATATACCTGATCCATGTCCTGCAGCAGGAAGGGAAGATCCCCATTCTGCCCATCTTCATCGATTCGCCCATGGCGGTCAACGCCACCGCCATTTTCAAGATCCATCCCGAATGTTTTGACGAGGAGACCATGCGCCGCTTTACCGGCGCCAACGTCGATCCCTTCGGTTTCGACAACATCCGTTACGTGGTTGCCACGGCCGAATCCAAGGAGATCAACGCCTTTGACGGTCCGGCCATCATCATTTCGGCCAGCGGCATGGCCGAATCGGGACGCATCCTGCACCACCTGATCAGGAACATTGAAAATCCTGACAATATCATCGCCATCGTCGGCTTCATGGCCGAACACACCCTGGGACGGCGGCTGGTGGAACGGGCCCCGGAGATAAGGATCTTTGGGCGGAATTACAAAGTAAAAGCCGAAATCGCCACCTTGAACGCTTTTTCCGGCCATGCCGATTATACCGAGACCATCGAATGGCTCTCGCGCCATGACTGGAAGCGTTTGAAAAAAATATTCCTGGTGCATGGCGAGGAACCGGCCCTATTGAACCTGCAAAAAGAACTTCTGCAATTCGGCATCCCCCAGGTGGAGATCGTCCGCTATGGCGGCTCTTACGAGTTGAATTAGAACCCCTCAACGGTAAGGGATTATGGAAACAATCGATTTCAGCGGCATCGCCTGTCAGGTGCTGCGCCGCAACCGGGGCCGGGGCGTGCGCATCGCTTTCCGCGGCGGCCGCCTGCAAATCGTCCTGCCCAGCAACCTGGATCCGCTGCCGATCATGAACCGGCACAAGCAGTGGATATTGAAAAAGCACGAATGGTTCAGGCGGCAGCATCTTCTAGCCGAAACATTGGAGCTCGTTTGCCGTTCGAACGAGGAATTTTTAGACTTGGTGCGGGACTTGATCAGGAGTTATGCCGACGTTCTGGCGGTGAAGCCCTCAGGAATCGGTTTCCGCAAGATGAAAAGCAAGTGGGGGAGCTGCAATCCAAAAGGGAAGATCAGCCTGAACACCTGGCTGCAGGCCCTGCCCGACGAACCGGTCGCCTTCGTGGTCTATCATGAGCTGGCCCACCTCAAGGTCCGCAATCACGGTCCCGATTTCAAAGCCCTGATCCGCGCCGAATTCCCCGACTTCCGCGCCCTGGACAAAAAATTGCGGCTCTACAGCCTGAAAATCCTTTGAGAACCCCGTCAGCTTGACAATATCCGGGTGAATCGCTATACTTTTTGCCAATGGCAAAGGTGAAAAAAGAGAATTTCGATGATACAAAACTGTCGCTGAAAAACGAAATCATCGGCATTCTGGCGCTTTTTTCTTCCTTCTTCCTGATCTTCAGCCTGTTCAGCTTCACGCCCCTGGACCCCAGTTTTTTTCATTCCGCCCAGAGCCGGGTCGTGCACAATTTCGGCGGCCGGGTGGGGGCGGAACTGGCCACTCTGCTGTTCAACCTGTTCGGCTTCGCTTCACTGCTGTTCATCCTGATATTCCTGTTTTTGACCGCGTTTTTCCTTTTCAACCGCCGCATCGGCCGGGCAGTCAGCAAGGGCATCGGTTTTTTCATTTTGCTGGTGGCGCTGGCATCGTTCCTGGCCAACGTCAGACCCATGATCGCCGTGGCCGGTCAGCCGGTCCATTCCGGCGGCATGGTCGGCCTGCTGCTCAATAATTTTTTCAGCGCCCAGATCAGAAGCGGTTTCGCGGCGGCGTTTTTCCTTTCGCTGCTGGGCATTTCCCTGGTGCTGATCGCCAAGATATCGGTTAGAAATATTTTTGTATTCCTGGCGCGCGTCCTGAAAAAAGTGGCTGTCATTCTGGCGGTTTTTTTCCAAAGACGGCTGGAAAGTATCCGCAAAAACCGCAACCGCAAAAAAGTCCAGCAAAAATACGACGAGGCCGCGGGGAATTTTGTTTTCAAAGGCCGGCAGCTGCTTAAGGAAAGGGAAAAAGAGGATGTTTTGCGCCCGGAAAAGAGAGCTCTGGTCAAAAAACCCAGCAAATTTCCCGAAGAGTCCGGAATCTTTCCGGAATTGGAGCAGGAATTTCAGCCCGATGCCCAGTACCAGCCGCCGCCGTTGACCTACCTGGATGCTCCCAGCCGAAAAAGCCAGATCGATATCGATGAACTGGAAGAAAAAAAAATGGAACTGTCTCAGCGGCTGCAGGAATTCAAGATCAACGGCGAGATCGCAGAATACACTCCCGGGCCGGTCATTACCACCTTTGAATTCGTTCCCGATGTCGGCGTCAAGGTCAAAGACGTGTCCAGCCTGACCGAGGATCTGGCCCTGGTGGTAAAAGCCCAGTATGTCCGCATCGAGCGCATTCTGGGCAAAAAAGCCATCGGCATAGAGATCCCCAACAAGAAACGTGAAACCATTCACCTGCGTGAATTGCTGGAAACCGCCCAATATCAGCATTCCAGCTCGCCGCTGACCCTGGCCCTGGGCAAAACCGCCAGCGGCGATATCTTCATATCCGATTTGAAGGAAATGCCTCATTTGCTGATCGCCGGCGCCACCGGCAGCGGCAAAAGCGTGGCCATTCACTCCCTTATCCTGAGCATCCTTTATAAATCGTCGCCCCAGACCGTGAAATTCATCATGATCGAC
>SPCN01000145.1 GCA_004525465.1 Chrysiogenales bacterium
AAACATCACCATCGAAATGGAGGAAAGCTACCACCCCGAGCACGAGACCTTGAGCCGCACCATCGAAGAAATTCTCCTGGAGAGTTTCCGCCGTCAGGATGAGGAAAACAACGAGCCGTCCATTGAATATGAAGACCTGCCAGCCCTGGAATTGCAGGTCGAAAAAAACACAGCGACCAAGAAGGAAAATTTAAATATTTACGCAAAGGAGGAACACATGAACGTTCAAAAACTCAACAATTCGATCGAAACCCTGAAGGAAAGCCTGGGCGGTGCCTTGATGGCCACCGACATCTGGGCCAGCGCCGACATGCAGTCCATCGCTGGATGGAACTCCCAGCCGGTCGCCACCGCACTTTTCGGCCAGATCATCAATTCAACCAACCAGGCCTTGAAGGAATCTGGTTTCCCCATCCTGGGAAAATACTGCCTGTTTGACCTGGTGGACGGCAAAATGGTCGTGCTCATTCCCATGGGCGATTACGCCTGGGGCATGCTCATTGACGGCAAGAAAGCCCAGCTCGGATTGTTGCTCAACTTGGCATTGCCCAAAGCAGTTGCGGCTTTTGAAGACGCGATCACCAGTTGAAGGCTTATTTGAGGAGGTTTTTATGGGAGAAAAACTGGCTGAAATTTACAAGGTCGTCGAGGAAAAAGGGGGCACCGAAGGCAGAATGAAATTGGCCACAAGCACAGGCCTGCCCAAAAAGGACGCCACGGAGATGAAGGACAAGCCGGAAATCGTCGAGAAATTTAAAAATATTGCCTGCGATATTTTACAGTGCAACATCGACGAATTCCTGCAGAAATAACTCCAAGTCGAACCGACAAGAAATTCGCATTCCCTAGGCAAGGACAAACCGCCAACCTCCCTGCGGTGGACTCGCATGATTCGGACTTCTCACCCGGGGAGGGGGTTGGGCGCAGTACATGAACCAAAAAACAGGAATTCGCCATATACTGGTATTTGAAAACCGTGATACGCCGGGGCTGCGCGTAGCAGCCGAGCTGCATAAATTTGCAGACATCTTTTCATTCCACGTAACCACAATTACCAATTTGGCCACCATCCGACAGACTTGGCAAACCCAAGCTTTCGCCGCGGTCATCATCGAAGTGGGTAGAGAAACGGGTGATGCCATGTCGGTTTTGCGTCTATTGGGCAAAGGGGATCAATCCACTCCTCTCTATGTCTACAACGGCTTCATGCTGCCCAAGATAGCTGAAAAATCCTTGGAGTACTCCCAAGTTCAATACTTTGAAGACCATGTGAATTTTGACCGATTCATAACCATGATCCTCGATGAATTGAGCAGGAAAAGGCGGGGCATCATCCACGGTATCGCCCTGGGCAATTTCCTGCAACTGATGAACCAGGAAAAATTCAATGGCCGGATAATTGTCACGACCGGAGAGAAAAGGGGCGTTCTGTTTTTACAAGGCGGCCAACTCATCGGCGCCAACACAAACGGTTCCAGGAAGGACACGGCTTTGGCAGAAATGTCAGAATGGGAAAAAGTCACCGTAGAAATCAGGGAGGAACGGCCTGCCAATGAAATTGGCGTATATCCTTCCCCGAAAACGGATCCTGCGGCTGAGCCAACACTATCTGCCTCGCCCTTGAATCATGAAGTCGGAACCGGGCGCATCGATATCATGCGCTTCAGCCTAAAGGGAAAAAGGATCACCGTCAACATAAAAAAACTCAATGTGGCCCTGCAGGAGATTCAAGGCATGCTTGCCGATGTTCTGCTGAGAATGGATATTTTTCTTTCTGCAGACGGGCGTTCTCTGACCGGATGGAATTCACACCCTTTGGCTTGTTCGGCCTTCGCCGCCATCACCCGTTCGGTGCGGAGATCCCTGAAACAAAGCGCCTTCCCGCAATTGCAGCACTATTACCTGCTTGAATTGGCTGACGAACACATGGTACTGATCCTGATCAGAGACGAGCTGCAATGGGGCTTGCTGCTGAAAGGGGCGCATGGGCACTTGGGTCTCTTGCTCAATTTTGTCATGCCCAAAGCCCTGAACGCCCTTGCGGATGCATTGACGGAAAATACTCGGTTTGGGAGGAGCCATGGGCAAAATACTGGAGCAAATCTATAAAATCGTCGAAGCCAAAGGCGGGCTACCCGGCCGGGTGAAATTGGCGCAGAAAACCGGGGTTTCCAAGCAGCAGGCCACGTTTGACCGCGACAAAGCCGCTGTCGTCAAGCGCTTCAAAAGAGCGGCCACGGAAATACTGGAAACTGATATCGAGGAACTGCTGAAGTAATCACTGCCGTTTCCGGCGCTGTGATATAATCGTGGGCGATGAAGTGCTGGCATTTTTTTACGGAGGTGCCGCCCATGAAAACAGTCCTCAGTGGAATTTTACTGGTTTGTCTTTGTTTCGTGGCTACTGCCTGCAATAGCAACGACGACAGCAACGAGCCGGAATTACCCGCTACGGTTTTTGAACTGGTTTACGCCACCTACTGGGGAGGGTTGCCGCAGGCCAACATTGGCAACGCCATGGCCAACAAGGGCAACAGCATCCGCGTGGACAAGGATGGCAATATCTATCTGGCAGGCGAGACCCAGAGCCCTTACTTCTACCTGAAAAACCCCATTATCGACGAGACCTTTTCGACCACGGGTTTCGTCAGCAAATTCGCCCCGGATGGCCAATCGGTGGTCTATTCCACTTTTCTCGGCGACCCGCAGGGCTACAACTTCTGCGTGGCCATGGACGTCGATGAACAGGGCAACGCCATCGTCGGCGGCATGGCCGGCGGGCAGGAGTTCCCCCTGAAAAACCCGCTCTATGACACCTTCAGCGAACCCTGGCTATGCGGGTTCCTGAGCAGCATCGCCCCCCGGGGATCGACGCTGAACTTCTCCACGTTCATTCTCGAGCAGCGCGTGATCGCCCTGGTCCTGGACGATCAGCGGGACATCTACCTGGCGACGATGGATAACTGCGTTCTGAAGATATCCGGCGACGGCCAGCGGCTGCTTTATAAGTACAAGATGCCATTCAGTGGCAACGACGACGGGATCACGAGCATCGCCGTGACGGCCGGCGGGTCCCTGGTCGTCGTCGGCTGGACCTCGACCTGGTATTTTCCCTCACGCAATCCGGTGCAGGCGGCTTCAGGGGGCAAGCAAGACGCCTTCATCCTCAAGATCGATCCCCAGGGCAAAGACCTGGAATTCGCCACCCGGCTGGGCGGGGCGGAAATCGATCTCGCCCTTGACGTCGCTCTCGGGCCCGACGGCTCGATCTATGCCTGCGGCATGACCGCCTCCGCCGATTTCCCGCTGAAGAACGCGGCCGACTCCCTCTTAGGCGGCAAGGAGGATGCTTTCGTAGCCAGGGTCGATCCGGTCAACGGCACCCTGCTCTATTCGACCTACCTGGGCGGCAGCGGCGAGGATTGGGCAATGTCCCTGGCGCTTGATGCCGGCGGGGCGACCTATATGACCGGTTGGACCACCAGCAGCGATTTCCCGGTGCGCGGCGCCCTGCTGGAGAAGTTGGGCGGCGTGAAGGACCCGTTCATCACCAAACTGAGCGCAGGCGGCGACAAGGTCCTGCTTTCGACCTATTTCGGCGGTGCTCTCCTCTCACCCATTGCCGAACACAATGTTAGTGACCCTGGCGCCGACTGGAGCAACGATATATGCCTGGGGCCGGACGGCAAGATATATATTACCGGCGAAACATGTTGCAAAGATTTTCCCCTGCTGAACCCAATAGACAGCAGCAACTTGTATACCAAGGCCTTCATCGCCGTGCTGCGCGAAAAGCAGCTCCGATAGCTGCGGCAACGGAAAAAACCGCCTGCTCCTTGAAATTGTTAAAGTTATCTGTTATGTTATGGAAATCACCCAGTCCGGATCGGCTATGAAATAGAATACTTGGCGCGGAGGGCAGAATGAAATTCGGAAAAAAAAAGGTCCTTGAATTGATCGAATTGATGGATAAGCATAAGCTCGCCGAGCTTTCCATCCGCAACTGGTTCACCAGCGTCGAAATCAAGCGTGGCCATTCCCCATCGCGCCAGGCGACCGCTGCTGCTGATGGCGAAAGGAGAACGGCCTGGACGGGCTTGCCGGCGGCACAAACAGATCCGCCCGCGGCGGCTCTGCTCACCCCGGATAAGGAAAACGGCAATGAACCCGCGAGCGAAAATTATTTCCAGGTCCAGGCGCCGTTGGTCGGGACATTCTACCGGGCCTCGTCCCCTGACACCGAGCCCTTTGTCGAGATCGGCGACTCTGTCAAGGCCGGCGACGTCCTTTGCATAATCGAAGCCATGAAGAACATGAACGAAATCCAAACCGACGTTGACGGCATAATCCGTGAAATTTGCATAGAGAACGGCGCTTTGGTCGAGTTCGGCAAATCACTGTTCAAGATCGAAGAAATCGCGGGAGATTCATGATTGAAAAGATCCTGGTTGCCAATCGCGGTGAAATCGCGGTGCGCATCATCCGCGCCGCCCAGGAGCTGGGCATCAAGGCCATAGCGGTTTTTTCCGAGGCCGACCGCGACGCGCTCTTCGTGAAGTATGCCGACCAAGCCATCTGCATCGGCCCCGCCCCGGCCAAAGAAAGCTATCTTTTTTACCAGAACATCCTGGCCGCCACCCTCTCGGCCAAAGCCGACGCCCTTCATCCGGGATACGGATTTCTCGCTGAAAATCCACTTTTCGCCGAGGCCTGTCGGGCCCTTAATATCAATTTCATAGGACCGCACCCGCTGGCCATCCGCAAAATGGGTGACAAGGCCACCGCCAAGAAAATGATGCGCCAGGCCGGAGTTCCGGTCGTGCCCGGCTCGCCCGGAATCATTCACACCGCGGGGGAAGCATTGACCTTCGCCGGACAAATCGGCTACCCGGTGGTCCTGAAAGCCACCGCCGGCGGCGGCGGCAAGGGCATGCGCATCGTCAACGAGGAAAGTGAAATCGAAAACGCTTTTGCCGCCGCGGCCAATGAAGCGCAGCAGGCTTTCGCTGATTCCGGCCTCTACATAGAAAAGTTCATCCCCAATCCCAAGCATATTGAGATCCAACTGCTGGGGGACAAGCATGGCCACCTGGTCCACCTCTTTGAACGTGACTGTTCGCTGCAGCGCCGTTACCAAAAATTGCTTGAAGAGGCCCCCTGCCCCATTCTCAGCGACGATTTGCGCCTGCGCATGGGTGAAGCCGCGGTCCAGGCCGCCCAGGCAGTGAAATATGACTCGGTAGGAACGGTTGAATTCATCTTCGATCAGGAAAGCCAGCAGTTTTATTTCATCGAGATGAACACCCGCATCCAGGTTGAGCATCCGGTGACCGAGCAGATCACCGGCATTGACCTCATCAAGAACCAGATACAGGTGGCCGACGGGAAAAAGCTGGACTTTGCCCAGAAGGACATACAAAAAACCGGGCATGCCATCGAATGCCGCATCAACGCCGAGGATTATCAAAACAACTTTCTGCCCGACACCGGCACCATCAGCCAATATATCGTACCCGGCGGTCCGGGTGTGCGCGTCGACTCCGGCGTCTTTCCCGGCTACGCCATCCCGCCCTACTACGACTCGATGCTGGCCAAACTGATCGTTTGGGGCAACGACCGCCGCCAGGCCATCGCCACCATGAAACGGGCCTTGAGGGAATTTATCATCAGCGGAGTAAAAACCACCATCCCTTTCCACCAGCAGGTCCTCGGCAGCGAGGCCTTCCTGCGCGGCAGCTATACGACGAATTATATCCAAGACTTTTTCCTTTAGAAGGTGAATGCATGCTTTCCAAATTATTTGTCAAGTGCCTGACTTGCAATACCACCCATTTTATATCATTCCTGCGCCACGCCCATTACGTGTGCTCCAAGTGCGGCTACCACTTTCGCATTGAAGCTCCGACCCGGATTAAAAGAATGTGCGACCGCGGAACTTTTTTTGAACTGGACGCCGATTTGCGGAGCTCCGATCCGTTGGATTTCCCCCAGTACCGCCAGAAGGTTGCCGCGGCCATGGCCGCCACCTCGCTGAACGAAGGGGTCATCACCGGCATCGGTAAGATCAACGACCATCGGACCGCTCTGGCCGTCTTCGAGCCGCGTTTCCTGATGGCCTCAATGGGATCGGTGGTCGGTGAGAAGATCACC
>SPCN01000337.1 GCA_004525465.1 Chrysiogenales bacterium
TGGAAGGATCTCGGTTTTCCCGATATGCTTCCCTATGCCGTCGAGGCCGTCTATCACGAAATGAGCCGGGACTAATGGCGGCTGCCGACCAAGAGATGCAGCTGTTGCATGGCCGGGGCTAAAGATATACAATTGACTTTTTCGAACAGTAGGAGTGCCAGATGGTATTTTTATTTCTGAGCTGGAGAACGAAATGAAAAAATTTTGTACCTGCTTTTTGTTTCTGGCGATCATGGGGCCGGCGCTGCTCAATGGACAAGTTGGGGGCAAGGGCAGCCTGGTGATCATGGGCGGCGGCATCAATGCCTCCCTGGACCGTGTCTATCAGCGCTTCATCGAGCTCGGCGGCGGCGTGGATCGCATCCGCCTGGCCATCATTCCGGCGGCCAGCGTGGAGCCGGCGGTCAGCGGCCGGGTGAACGCCGCCGACTTCATCCGCCTGGGCGTTCTGGCCGACCGCATCCGGGTTTTCCCCCTGGCCGTGGCCGACGATCCAACGAGCAAGGATGTCGACGAGGCGCAGTGGATCGGCAACGGCTTCAACGAGGAATTGGCCAGGGACATGCTCGACTACACGGCGGTATACTTCGTGGGCGGCGACCAGATCCGCTACACGCAAACCTTGAAAGGACCGCAAGGCGAGGATTCCCCAGTGCTGAGCTCGATCCGCCGGATCTACGCCGCCGGGGCGGTGCTCGGCGGCAGCAGCGCCGGCGCCGCCATGATGTGCGACCCCATGATCTGCGACGGCTACAGCATGAAAGCGCTCATAACCGGGGCCGCCTTCAAGGTAGACTCCTGCCCGGAAGCCAAGGGAGTGAGCCTTTCCACCGGCCTGGGCTTTTTTTCAGACGGAATGGTCGACCAACATTTCCTCAAGCGTGGTCGCGTCGGCCGCACGCTTATCGCCCTTTACGCCCTGCCCAAGAAATGGTTGGGCGTGGGCATCGACGAGGACACGGCCGCGGTTTGCCGCGGCGACATCATCGAAGTGCTGGGCAGTTCGGGAATATTGGTCGTCGACGCTTCAAACGCCAAGGCAACGGGAAACTTCACCTGGTCGACGGACGGAGGTTTCCTGGCCAAAAACATTATCCTGCACTATCTGGAAGAAGGCGACAGCTACAATGTCACTACCCGCACTCCCCTGCCCCGGCCCGAACGCAAGCCGATCGAGAAAGGCAAGGAAGCGAATGTGGACTATCCACTGGAGACCAATATCTTCGCGCCCGATGCCTTCCGCAACATGCTGGTCGACGGCATGGCCGAAAACCGCCAGAGCGAAACCTCAGGGCTTTCATTCCTTCTCGACAAAGATGGCCGCGGCACCGGCAGCAAGTGGACACTGCGCAAGACCGCGCAGACCGGCGCCTTCTACGCCAGTATCAACGATATCGACACCTATACCGTGACCTATGTTTCCCTCGAGGTCCAGCCCATTTCCCTGCGGGTGAAAAAAATACGCTGAATCGACAGAGCGAAAAATCCAGGAATCCGCCGTCGCTGCCATTCATTTTAAATAAGGAGCTTGCAGTTTTCGCTGCAATTGGGGTAAAATCACTTTTCACTTTGGATTTTCACGATTCCATTTGTCTTAAAAAGGAGACCGATCATGAACCTGCAACAACTGGTGGACCTGATCAACAGTTATGTCTGGAGCACGCCCCTGGTACTGCTCTGCCTGGGAACCGGCATTTACTTTTCCATCCGCACCCGTTTCCTGCAGGTGCGGCTGATCAAGGACATGGTCGGGCAACTGTTTCGGGGCCGGGCTTCCAAATCGGGGATATCGTCCTTCCAGGGATTCGCCATGGCCCTGGGCGGGCGGGTCGGCACCGGCAATATCGCCGGCGTGGCCACGGCCATCGGCGTCGGCGGCCCCGGGGCGCTGTTCTGGATGTGGATGATCGCCTTCCTCGGCGCCGGGTCGGCCTACATCGAGGCAGCACTGGGCCAGGTCTGGAAGGAGAAGATCGGCGGCATCTACCGCGGCGGTCCCTCCTACTACATCGACAAGGGGTTGGGCCAGAAGTGGTATTCGATCATCTTCGCCGTGGTCACGATCATCTCCTGCGGCATTCTCCTGCCCGGGGTCCAGGCCAACAGCATCGCTTCCGCTTTCCAGGGAGCGTATCCAGTCCTGACTCCGGCCATTTCGGGCGCCATCATTGTAGTTCTGCTGGGGCTGATCATTTTCGGCGGCGTCAAGCGCATTGGCCGCACCGCCGAACTGCTGGTCCCCTTCATGGCCGTCGCTTATGTCCTGATGGCGCTGGTCATTGTGGCCATCGATTACAAAAGGATCCCGGCCGTTTTTTCCCTGATCGTTTCCTCGGCCCTGGGAAAGCATGCCGCGTTCGGCGGCATTGTAGGTTCAGCCATCGCCTGGGGGGTCAAGCGCGGCATCTATTCCAACGAGGCCGGACAGGGCACCGGGCCGCAAGCCGCCGCGGCGGCTGAAGTGGCCCATCCGGCCCAGCAGGGGCTGGTCCAGGCATTCTCGGTCTACGTGGATACGCTGTTCGTCTGCTCGGCTACCGGCTTCATGATCTTGATCACCGGCATGTACAATACCGGCAACGGCAAAGGCGGCTACCTGGTGCACAACCTGCCCGGGGTAGAGGCCGGCCCGGCCTGGACGCAAAGCGCCATTGATACGATTTTCAAGGGCTATGGCGCCCAGTTCGTGGCCATCGCCCTTTTCTTTTTCGCCTTCACCACCTTGATGGCCTACGCCTTCTATACCGAGTCGAACGTTGCCTATCTGTTCAAGAAAAAAAGCGCCCTGGCGATCACGCTGGCCCGTGTGTTTTTGCTGGCCATGACCTTTTACGGAGCGGTGCGCACGGCCAACCTGGCCTGGGGCATGGGCGATATCGGCGTGGGCTTGATGGCCTGGCTGAACATCATCGCCATCCTGCTGCTGTCAAA
>SPCN01000164.1 GCA_004525465.1 Chrysiogenales bacterium
GGTAATCGTCGGGGCCCAAAGCCGTTTCCATGATGGCCGTGCCCATGGCGCCGTCCAGGATCAGGATTTTTTCCCGCTGGCGCCGGGTGATTTCAGGTTTGAGCCATGCGGCCATGATGCGACCTCGGGATCTCAGCGCTTGCCGGCAAACACCGTTTCCAGAAAAGCCTTGGCGGCACGCCCCTGGCCCATGCTGAAGACATGGATGCCCGGGACACCATAGTCGATCAGCTGCTCGGCCAGCCGGGCCAGGAAGCGCACCCCGTTGGCGAATTCCTGCTCCCTGGTGCGGGCTTCCTCGATAAGAGCAACCAGTTCAGCCGGGATATTGACATGAAATAAACTGGGAATGGTCAGGATCTGCTTTTTACTGACCAGGGGCTTGAGGCCGGGGATGATGGGCACCTGGATGCCGATGGCGCGGGCCTTTTCCACAAAAGTCCTGTATTGCCGGAAATCGAAGAACATCTGGGTGATGATGTATTCCGCCCCCATGTCCACTTTTTTTTTCAGGTAAAAAAGGTCTTTTTCCAGGTTGGGAGATTCAAAATGCTTTTCAGGATAGGCGGCCACGCCGATACAGAAATGGGTGGGGAAAGGGTCCTCCAGTTCATCGATATACTGGCCGCGGTTCAGTTGGGAGATCTGCTCGACCAGTTGCCAGGCGTAGTTGTGGCCGTCCTTTTCCGGGATGTAGCGCGGCTGTCCCGGGGGCGGGTCGCCGCGCAGGGCCAGGATGTTCTCGATGCCCAGAAAATGCAGGTCGATCAATGTATCTTCGGTTTCGTAGCGATTGAAGCTGCCGCAGATCAGGTGCGGAACCGGCTCAACCTGGAAGCGGTTGCGAATGGCGCTGCAGATGCCGACGGTTCCTGGTTTCTTGCGCCGCGGCCTCCGGGTGATGACTCCGTCCTTTTCCTCATAGACCACGTGCGGCTGGTGATAGGTGACGTTGATGAACTGGGGATCGAAAGGCATCATGGTTTCGATGGAGGAGAGGATATCGTCCACGCTTTTGCCGCGGTCGGGCGGCGTGATTTCCAGCGAAAACATCAGCTTGTCGTTCTGTTTCAACCAGTCGATCACTTTGGCCATTGCGTCCCCTGGAGATTGAATTTTTTCCAATGATAGCATATAAAGCGCCAAATTCCAAGTCAGGACAGGATAATTCAGCGTACGACTTCGAAAAAATCCTCTGCTTGCCAATGCAGATAAGCGGACGTTTTATGAAGCCTCAAGGATTCGCAGGCAAAGGTTCAGGTGCGCAGGGTGGCGGTCAGGCGCAGCGGCTGCAGCAACAGCTGCAAAGCCGATTCAATATCCCTGCACACCACGTCGGCCGCCAGCAGGCATGCGGCTGCCGCTCCCTCTTCCTGTATGACCAGGATGCCCAGTTTAGCCTTTTCCAGCATGTCCCGGTCGTTGCGGCCGTTGCCCACGCAAGCGGTGTGCTCCGCCCCGAGTTCTTCCACATAACGGGCTTTTTGCCCGGTCTGGTCGGCACCGCTCAAGATCTTCAGCCTACAAGGGATGCCCTGAACTTCGTCATCCACGCCGCCGAAAGTCCCGGCCGTGACGATGTGGACCTGCAGCTGCGCGGCCAGTTCTTCAAGCAGACCGGCGACTCCGGGTTTGATCCGGCCGTCGGTGGCCAGGGTGCCGTTGAAATCGAGGACCAGGTGCTCGATTGCCAGGGTTTCATCCTTTCCAGGTATATTGATTTTGATCATGGTCGTAAATAATGAAGCAAAGGTTCAGTATGAGCTCATTTTATCTCGTATTGAACCTGTGCATTTTAACATGTTATCCATTTGTAGTGAACCCTCGTTCAATCAGAACCTTGCATTTTGTTTCTTGACTCACTACAATATTCTCAATGCCTTGAATGGATAGATATCAGGTTTTGCTCCGAGAATGCCTTTTTTTTTATTGGAGGTACAATCATGAAACTGGCAATCATCGGCCTGGGCCGCATGGGATTCAACATGGCCAAGCGCCTGCTTCAGGGTGGGCATGCGGTCGTCGTTTTCAACCGTAGCGCGGACAAGGTCACATTGCTCGAAAAAGAGGGAGCGATCGGCGCCGCCTCCCTGGCGGACGTGGCAACCCTGCTGGAGCCGACACGGATCGTCTGGCTTATGCTGCCGGCCGGCCGCATCATCGATGACCATATTGATGAGCTGGGCAGGCTGCTGACCCGGGGCGATATTATCATTGACGGCGGCAACAGCGATTATCATGACGACCTGCGCCGCAGCGAAAAGCTTGCGCCCTTGG
Source organism: Chrysiogenales bacterium (assembly GCA_004525465.1). Classification (GTDB taxonomy): domain Bacteria; phylum Acidobacteriota; class Aminicenantia; order UBA2199; family UBA2199; genus UBA2199. The sequence goes on from SPCN01000164.1 coordinate 2,278, forward strand.
GGATCCATTATCTGGATGCCGGCGTTTCCGGCGGTATATGGGGCTTGAAAATCGGCTACTGTACCATGATCGGTGGTGAAAAAAGCATATATTCCCATGTGGAACCGATCATCAGGACACTGGCTCCCGAACAGGGTTATCTCTACTGCGGCGGCAGCGGCGCCGGTCATTTCGTTAAAATGGTGCATAACGGCATCGAGTACGCCTTGATGGAAGCGTACGGGGAAGGATTCCAGATCCTCAAGGCGTCTGCTTACGGCCAGGACTTGGACCTTACTGCAGTGGCCTCGCTGTGGAACCATGGCAGCGTCATCCGTTCCTGGCTGCTGGAACTGCTCGCTGACGCGCTGGCAGCCGACCCGCAGTTGGACGGCATCAGCGGCTACGTGGAAGATTCCGGCGAAGCCCGCTGGACGGTGAAAGAAGCGATCGATTCTGGTGTCGCCGCCGATGTCATGGCCGCGGCCCTGTTCAAGCGCTTTAATTCCCGGCAGAAGGATGTTTTTGCCAATAAGGTCATCGCCGCGTTGCGCAACCAGTTCGGCGGTCATGCAGTCGAGCGCGCTGGTGAAGATCGGCGCCAGGATGGGTCCGGGGCCGGCACCGTCCGCCCCGCCCGCGCCGGCAAAGCCAAATGAACGCACTGCCCGGGGAAGCAGGGATAACCATGCCAAAAAACATCTTCGTCGAACCCGGCTCCTTTTGCGCTCCGGCCCAGGCCGGGCCGTGCGCTATCGTCATCTTTGGCGCCTCCGGGGACCTGACCCAGCGCAAACTTATTCCCTCCCTTTATTCCATCTTTCAAGAAAAAAATCTGCCGCCGCGGTTTTTTATCCTGGGCTTCGCCCGCACCTCCATGAACGATCGCCAATTCCAGGAAAAAGTCAAGGAATCGGTCCGGAACAATTTTCCGAACAGCGACCCCCTGCGGATCGCTGACTTCGCCGGCCACTGCTTCTATGTCAGCGGGGAATATGACTCGGATCCGGCTTACCAGGAAATGAAGGCAAGGCTGGCCGGACTGGAAAAAAAATTTGCCACCGCGGGCAATATCATTTTCAACCTGGCCACCCCGCACGACCTTTACGGTCCGATCGTGGAAAAACTGGCGGTTAACGGACTGTTGGAAAAAGGAAGAAATGCAGGCCCTTTCCAGCGGGTCATGGTGGAAAAGCCGTTCGGACGGGACCTGCAGAGTGCCCAGCGACTCAATCGAGACCTTTTGGCTCGATTGGATGACAGCCAGATCTTCCGCGTCGACCACTATTTGGGAAAAGACACGGTTCAGAACATCTTGTTTTTCCGCTTCGCCAATTCCATATTCGAACGCATTTGGAACCGGGAAGCCATCGACCATATCCAAATCACGGTGGCAGAGGAACTTGGTGTCGAGCACCGGGCCGGCTATTTTGAACAAACGGGCCTGCTCCGCGACATGCTGCAGAACCATTTGCTGCAACTGCTGGCCCTGGTGGCCATGGAGCCGCCCCGGAACTTCGACGCCAAGGACATCCGTGACAACAAAGTGAGCGTGCTGGAAGCCATCCGGCCGATCGAACTCAGCGGACCTGATGCCGCCGTTGTGCGCGGCCAATACACCGCTGGCCTGATAAACAACCAGCCTGCTCCCGCCTATCGGACTGAAGACGGTGTGGCCGAAAATTCAAGTACCGAAACATTTTTTGCCGTAAGGTTGATGATTGAAAACGCACGCTGGCACGGAGTGCCGTTCTATCTCCGGGCCGGCAAGCGGCTTGGGACCAGGATGGGCCTGATCGCGGTGGTGTTCCGGAAAACCGCCGCTTGCCCATTGTGCAAATTGGGAAAGGGACCCCATGGCCCCAACGTGTTGACATTCAAGCTCCAGCCGGAAGAAGGGATTTCGCTGGGCTTCCAGGCCAAAACTCCGGGCAGCAATTGGTGCGCCAGCCCCCTGCGCATGGATTTCAATTACCGGGATTTTTTTGCAGAAAAGAAAAGCTTCGGGTACGGCACCATTTTCCTGGACTGCATGCTCGGCGACCAAACCCGTTTCTGGCGCAAGGACGGCCTGGAGGCCGCCTGGGCCCTAGTAACACCGGCACTTGCTCAATGGGACTCGATTCCATTCCAGGAGAAAAAAAAATACCTGCATTTCTATGCGGCGGGTTCTTGGGGGCCGCCGGCGTCCGCTGACTTCATTAAAAAAGACAAAAAAGAATGGATCAATGAATGACTGCCGTAGAAGGTAGTAAGCATCAACAGCTGACAGCCCATCGTGAATATTGAGTTTTTTCATGATCTTGAAGCGTTGAGCCGGGCGGCAGCCGCCTTCATCGAGGCCCGGGCTCTGAAACACATTGCCGGAAAAAACATATTCACCATGGCTATCTCCGGCGGATCCACACCTCAAAAAACCTATGCCCTGCTGGCGGCTTCACCTTACCGGGAACGTCTGCCCTGGGGGAAAATCTATTTGTTCTTTGTGGACGAGCGCTGGGTCCCGGCTGATTCCACCTTTAGCAATTTCCGCCTGGTGTCCGAAGCCATGCTGAAATTCCTCCCGATCCCTAAAAACAATATTTTCAACATCCCTGTCGGCGGAAAATCCGCGCCGGCAGACGCCAGGCAATACGAAAAAATGCTCAAGGCTTTCTTCACAGGTTTGAATTTTCCGGTTTTTGACCTGGTGCTGATGGGCATGGGAACTGATGGACATAGCGCTTCTTTGTTCCCTAGCAGCTCGGCATTGGCTGAAAAAACAAAGTGGGTGATCAATTCCCGGGCGCCAATCGACTTCCCGGTGCCGGAGCGGATCACCCTCACCTTGCCGGTTCTCAAACAGGCACGGGAAACCCTATTCATTATCTCGGGAAAAGGAAAAGGTACAATCCTTCAAGAGCTGATAAAAAACCCGGCAGCGGCTGAGCGCTACCCGGCGGCTCATATAATCACTAACCCGGCCACAACTTTATTTGTCGACAAAACCATTTTCACTTGATTCCCGGCAGCGGAAAAATCCGCGCTTGCTGATCGGCTGGATCTATGGCCGGATGGTTTTTATCCCGAATTGGGCGGCCCCCCGGAGGCCGGCTTCGGGGTTGGTGATCACGCGGAGCGGAATGCGTTCCAACAACCCGACAAAGCGTCCTTTGGCAGTGAAGGCTTTGCTAAAGGAGGGAAGGCGCAACAGCGGCAGGATGCGCGGCGGTATACCAC
>SPCN01000248.1 GCA_004525465.1 Chrysiogenales bacterium
AGCAGCAAGGATTTTGACGTATTGTATCGCTGGTGGGAAAAACGAATCCCGGCTGCCGTGATCCGTGATTCACTGGACCGGGTGGTGGCGCGCAGCCTTTCGCGCCAAAGACCGCCCGTTCACTTCACGGCTTTCAGCTACGAGGTGCGTAAGAATTATCAGTCATTCCTGGACCTGAGCATCGGGCGGGAAAGGTCCGAACCCGCTGACGAACACGCCGAGATACGAAAATTTTTAGCCAACTTCCCACCTGATCTGGCATTCATGCGCAGCGATTTTGAAACCCTGTTTTCCCGGCTGCTTCAGGGTGAGGAAACCGATCCTGAACCCCTGCATAATAAACTGCTGGCCCATTTTCTGAATGACAGCGAGTTGAACGCCAAAAGCGCCTGGTTTTTGCAGAACCTGTCGCCCCATTTGCGTCGGCCGGAAATCGAGCGCAAATACCGCCTGAATTATTTGCTGGGCAAGTTCGCTATCCCGACTCTTGATTAAAGCGGACGGTTTGCGGCCTGAGCCAACTGCTTTTGCAAAGCCAACAGATCCTTGATTATTTCACTGAAATCTTTGTAACGATATTTGCGGTTCTTGCGCATGGCTTTTGTAACAATGGCGCGCAAGAGCTTTGGGACATCCCGGCTGAAGCCGACCTTGCTGTGCAGAATATTATATAGGGTGACGATGTTTTCCCGGGCGCTGAAGGGGTTTTTGCTCTCGATCATCTCATACAGAACCACTCCGTAGGAAAAGATATCGGTCCTGCCGTCCGTATGAAGTCCCTTGACCTGTTCCGGAGACATGTATGAAGCCGTGCCCATGATGATCCCTTGATCTGAAAGTTCTGGATCGGCACAAACCTTATTTTCTTTGGCAATGGCGCCGGGACAGATCTTGGCCAGACCGAAATCGAGGATCTTCACCTGGCTGCTGCAGTCTATCATGATGTTGCCGGGCTTGATGTCGCGGTGCACGATACTCCGATCTTGCGCCGCTTCCAGTCCCGCGGCGATCTGCAAGGCGATGTCAATGACCTGCTCGAGGGTAAGGGATTTGATTTTCAGCAGCTGGTCCAGGGTCACCCCGTCCACGTATTGCATGATGATGAATGCACTGTCATTCTCTTCGACGATTTCGTAAATTGTGCAAACGTTGGGATGATTGAGTCGCGAGGCGGCCAGGGCTCCATGTCGGAAGTGTGATTCCGCGTCCATGTCATGGATGAAATCTGCGCCGATGCGTTTGATCGCCACTTGTCTTCCATGTTTGCTGTCTTCGGCCAAAAATACATCACCCATGCCGCCCTGGCCCAGCAGCTTGACAATCCTAAAGCGGTTTTTAATGATCGCTTCCATGTTCCAATTTTAGCAAAAGAAGGCAACTCAGGCAATCGCCTCACTCGTTACGCTTAAAATGTAACTCGTGACCAGGGAAGCTAAATTCAAATGCATGCCTGCTTTCAATGTCTGTTTGATGCCGTATGCCGATTTCTGTTCTTCAATTTTTACTTTTTCCTTTTGCTTTTTGCCTTGATTATTCGCATTGACTTTTTTATATGAATTGTTCATAGTAACATGGTGAAAGGCGCCGGATGTATATGCATACTTTTGCTGACCATGGCCATGATGCCGCTGCAAGCTAGCGAGAGCGATTTTTTCCCGGCCGCCGTCCGGGGTTGGGTCCTTGACCCCGAGGCGGAAGTTTATAGGCGCGATAACCTCTATGAATACATTGACGGCGCCTCGGAACTCTACATTTCTTATGGTTTTGGAAAACTCTTCACCCGCCGCTATCAAAGAGCGGGTCAGCCAGAGATCACGGCCGACCTCTTTGACATGGGCGGCCCCGGGAGCGCCTTCGGGATTTTCGCCCACAGCCAGGAAGATCCCGGAAAGGAGATCGGTCAGGATTCCGAATACCTGGATGGCCTGCTGCGCTTTTGGCAGGGCCGATATTATGTCTCGCTGTTGTGCAGCCCTGAAACGCCGGAATCGCGTTTGGCGTTGATGGAGTTGGGCCGCCGGCTGGCCGAAAAAATACCGTCTGCTGCCAGTCGGCCGCGAGCCTTATCGCTTTTGCCGCCAACCGGGCTGCTGGCCGCGAGCATCCGTTTTTTTCAGCACCATGCCTGGCAGAACACATATATTTTTGTCTCATCTGAAAACGTCCTGGACATAGGCCCTGACTGCGAAGCCATTCTGGCCAAATACGATCAGGGGGAGCAGCGTCCGGTCGTACTGCTGGTGCTCTATGCCGATCGCGCCATTGCCAAACGCGCCTTTGCCAGTCTCTGCAGCCTATTTAACTTTCCGGTCAATGGGGGAGAGGCGGTCGAGTCGGCTGATAAAAAATATTTCGCCGCCGTTCTGGAAAAGAGGATTGTCGCCGCGGTTTGGCATGGCGCTGGCGCGGAGCAGGCGCTAGAGTTGCTCTCTGCTTTACAGAAAACAATGACGGCATTTGAAAATTAGGGAAATAAAGAGGAGAAAAAAATGAAAAAAAAGACCATCAGCCGCCGGGATTTCATCAAAGACGGAGCGGCCGCGCTGGCCGCCGGTTCTCTGGTTTTGGCTTGGCCGGGAAAACATTCCGCCCAGACACCTGGCAAAACCAGGGTGGTGCTTATCCGTGACAAGGATGTCCTGGATGAAGCGGGCGTCGTTCGTCCGCCGGCCATAGAGAAAATGCTCGATGAAGCCGTCAAAACTCTTCTCGGTGAAAAAGATGCGATCGCGGCCTGGAAAAAGATCATCAGGCCAAGCGATGTTGTGGGCATCAAAAGCAATGTCTGGAGGTCCCTGCCCACGCCGCCGCAGTTGGAAGAGGCGATCCGCAGCGGCGTGCTGTCGGCTGGGGTTAAAGCGGAAAACATCAGTGTCCGCGACCGCGGCGTGCTCAACGATCCGGTATTCATGAAGGCCACGGCCCTGGTCAACGTGCGGCCCCTGCGTACGCACGACTGGTCGGGGCTGGGTACCCTTGTGAAAAACTACATCATGTTCGTTCCCGACCCGCCGCGCTACCATCCCGACTCCTGCGCCGACCTGGCGACCCTATGGCAGTTGCCCATCGTCAAGGGCAAGACGCGGCTGAACATCCTGGTCATGCTCACGCCTTTATTCCATAGCGTCGGCCCGCACGGCTTCAACCCCGCCTATGTCTGGAAATACAACGGTTTGCTCGTCGGTTTGGACCCGGTGGCCGTGGACGCCACCGGAGCGCGCATCATCCAGGCCAAGCGCCGCGAATTTTTCGGCGAGGATCGGCCGATCAACCCGCCGCCCAAGCACATCGAGCTGGCCGACACGCGCCACCACCTGGGCACGGCCGACCCCAACAAGATCGAATTGGTCAAGCTCGGCTGGAGCGAAGGAATATTGATATAAAAAAGGATGTTTTGTAGGGGAGGGTTTGAAACCCTCCCGTACATTTGATCATGGTCAAGACTCTCGTGTCATATGCAACCTGATATTTTGGGCACGGCACGCCGTGCCCCTACCTCTGTCAACCGCGCTGAAGCAGAACCTTCATGAATTCGTCGCCCTGCAGCAGCCCGTAGCTGCCCCGGCGGCAGGTTTCCTCGTTGAACTCCAAGATGCCGTCGGCCTTTTCGCCCGGACGGAATATCAGGAAAGGGACCGCGTCACGACTGTGGGTGCGCAGGTCGCAGGGGGTGGCGTGGTCGGGGAGCAGGGCCATGGTGACCGGTTCTTTCATTGCCGCCGTGCAGGCCATGATGGGCTGGATCACCCTTTGGTCCAGCGCTTCGATGGTGCGGATCTTCAATTCGGCATTGCCCTCGTGCCCGGCTTCGTCGCTGGCTTCGATATGGAGAAAAACGAAATCCAGGTCGGCCAATGCCTGGCAGGCAGCCTGGGCCTTGCCTTCATAATTGGTGTCGAACAGTCCCGTGGCGCC
>SPCN01000026.1 GCA_004525465.1 Chrysiogenales bacterium
CGGCCGGCCGTGGTGGTGGTTATCATCATCCTGATTAATTTTTCCGTTTTTATTTACCAGAGTTACCTGTCGCGCCAGCACCTGCAGAACCCCCTTTACGCCTCCGATCTACGGCCCCTGGCCTGGCCCTCCAGCCTGGAATATTTTGTCCTGAAAGACGGCCTGGTGCCGCTTGAATTCGTCAAGCAGCAGAACTTGGAAATACCGGTGGGCACGGACCGCTGGGGTCATGAGGTCGTTTACCAGCGCCGGGTTTCCCCCCCGCTCAGCCTGTTTTTTTCTCTTTTCATGCATGGTTCCTGGCTGCACTTGCTGGGCAACATGCTTTTTTTGTGGATATTCGGCAACAACATCGAAGATCGGCTGGGCCGGATAAAATTTGTTTTTTTCTATCTGCTTTGCGGCGTCGGCGCCAGCTTGACCCACATATTGTTCAACATGAATTCCCTGATCCCGGTTATTGGCGCCAGCGGGGCGGTTTCCGGAGTGATGGGCGCCTACCTGGTGCTTTTCCCCCACGCCCGCGTGCGCACCCTGGTTTTTATTTTCATCCTGGTCACCACCATGGATATTCCGGCTGCGGCTTTCCTGGTCATCTGGTTCATTTTTCAATTCCTTTCATCAGGAGGCGGTTCGGGTATCGCCTGGCTGGCCCATGTGGGCGGATTCATCCTGGGATTCCTGCTGATAAAATTTCTTGTGAGTACAAAAAAACCGATAATCGAGATCCTATCGTAATTTTTCGCCAAGAGGAGGTCATAGTGGAAAAACAAGCCGTCAATTCCAGCGCAGCGCCCAAGGCGTTGGGGCCATACTCCCAGGCAGTGCGCTGGGGAAATTTGCTGTTCGTTTCCGGCCAGGTGGGCATTGATCCCGAAACCGGCAGGCTGGTCGAAGGCGGTGTGGAGGCCCAGGCTCGTCAGGTTTTCAAGAATCTCGCGGCCGTGTTGGCCGCGGCCGGAATCAATTTTCGCCGGCTTCTGAAAACCACGGTATTCCTGAAGGACATGGCCCATTTCAAGACCGTCAATGAGATATACGCCGCAGAGGTGCCGCCGCCTTATCCGGCCCGGGCCGCGGTGGCCGTCAAAGAGCTGCCGCTGGGGGCTGAAGTCGAGATCGAAGCCATCGCCGCCTTAGTGGATTGAGCTGCTCGATCCGCTTCACAGCCTGATGGATATTTTGCGGGCTGAAAATCTCTGGGTGGAATGGATCACTGCTGGATGTCGGCAGCCGGTCCTGCGCGGAATCAGCCTGAATATTCCTCACAATCAGGTCACGGTACTGTTGGGAGAGTCGGGGGCCGGCAAAACCATTTTGGCCCGGGCCTTGAGCGGCCTTTTGCCGGATGGATTTTTTGCCAGCCGCGGCCGGATTTTATTTGGCCGCCAGGTCATGTCAGGATCCGCATCCTGGGCCCGGGTCCGCGGCCGAAAAATATTTTACACTCCCCAGAATGCCGCGGCCAGTCTCAATCCCGTCCTGACCATCGGCCGCCAGATCCGTGAAACCAGCCGCATAAGCTCTAAGGAGCTTAAAGAAATGCTTTTGCGCCTGCAATTTGCCGATCCTGAGGGCATCCTGCAGTCATATCCTTTCACCCTGAGCGGCGGTGAAAACCAGCGCTGCCTGCTGGCTTTGGCCCTGGCCGCCCGTCCAGACGTGCTGATCCTTGATGAACCGACGGCCGAAATCGACGCCGCGGCCCAGGAAGAATTCATCGAGGTTCTGCGGGACTACCAACGCGCCCATTCCCTGACGGTTCTGTTGATCTCGCATCATCTGGGCTTTGTCAAGGCCATCGCCCAGAACCTTTGCGTCCTGTCCCGCGGTGAATTGGTCGCTGCCGGAGTTCCCCAGGATATTTTCAATTCTCCCGGCCATGCCTATACCCGGGAGATCGCCGACTACCTGAGGACAATTTGATGGATACTCGCTTCTGTCTGCGTGCTGTTGGCAAGACCTACCGCAACCGCCGGACCGGCCGTTCGTCTGTACAAGCCCTGACCGGGGTGGAGCTCAATATCAAGGAGCGGTGTGTCAACGCCATTGTGGGCAGATCGGCAGCCGGGAAATCGACTCTGGCCAGGATCATCATGGGCTTTGAAAAGCCGGACCACGGCCTGGTGCTCTACCGCGGCCGGCCGTTGGCAGAAGCTCCGCTGCAGATCTTTCGCTGCCATAATCAGATGGTATTCCAGAATCCCTATCTGGCCGTGAACCCGCTTTTTACCGTGCGGCAGATCATTTGCGAACCGCTGCGTGTAGCCGGCGCCAACCCTGCGGCCTGCTTTGAAAAACTGACTGAAGTACTGGAATTGCTGGAATTGCCTGTCGAGTATCTGGAGCGCTTGCCCCATGAACTGTCGGGTGGAGAACTGCAGCGCGTGGCCCTGGCCCGGGCCCTGGTTCTGGAGCCCGAATTCCTGGTGCTGGACGAGCCCTTTTCCGCCCTGGACGATCTGACCGCCATGCGCATCCTGCTGCAGTTTAAAAAAATCTTTCTGCGCCTGCGCCTGGGAATTTTGTTTGTCAGCCATCACCCGCGCCATGTTCAGGCCCTGGCCGACCGGGTAGCGGTTCTGGAACAAGGCAAAATCATTAGCCAGTGATTTAATATGATCGCATCGGGTCTCGCATTGAACCCCGGCCCCTGATCTATTTCAGGGTGATGGACTTGCTCAATTTTCCGGCGTGGCGAGATTGGTACACGATCGTCAGGCTGCCCGAGCCCGAGACCAGAAATTCGTGTTCCACTTTGCCGAAGCCGGGAACGATCAGGAATTGCAGCTCGGGACGGAATTCCTTGAAAGCCACCTGGTGAAGATAAATATCGTGGATTTCTCCACCGGCCACGACCTTGATGCCGCTGCCGCTCAAGGCAAGCGTATCCTGGGGGTAAAGCTTGTTTTTCCGGGCCTGGTAGCTCATTGAAGGAATGGCCCCGGCGTTGGCCAAACGGGTGCGCACGCGGGTCAGGCCGTTTCCCATGGCCTTGGTTTCAATTATTTCCAGGGAAATGTCCGGCGTGCTTTTGGCGCTGAAAATGACGGCTGAGGCGTTGCGGTGCACCAGGTCCTTGAGCATGAACGGCGCCGGCAGGCGGGAGCTCATCTTGACCCAGCCGCCGATCTCGATCTTGCCGTAGTGCGGATGGTCGAATTCACGCCAGGGCTTGTACAACTCGCCCTGGGTCAAATGGTCGTTGAACCTGATCCTTTCCTTTTCCAGCGCGCGGTTCTGCCGGAAATCATAGCCGCCCTCCTCATCTTCTTCTTTGGCTTCGGCCTTTTTCTCTCCGGCGCTCTCTTTGATGCTGGCAAACCGTTCGGTTTTATTCTGGAAAAGCTCTCCGACAAAGCCGTAGGCGCCCTGGGTCATGACCAGCCATTCCAGGGAATCGCCATAGGTGGGGTACAGGTCCTTCCAGCTGATCATGTAGCGGTAACCGGGGGTGATCCTTTCCGCCTGCTGGCCAAGGTAATCGTATACCGCGATATCCTGGCGGGGATATTCGCCCTGGGCTTTGCTGCTGGGGCCGCGCAAGTACATGCCGCCGCTGTTGTGGAAGGTCCAGCCGATACAGATGTTGGGCCGTTGCTCGATGAATGCGGACAGGGCTTTGGTGATGGCGCCTGAAAAGGGATATTCGCCGGCGCCGCTCTCCACGTATTCGGGCATCCAGTCGAAGCCCCAGTTGCGGTTGCCGTCCAGGTATCCTTCGGCGTCCTCATTGATCTTGCCGTCGCCGTCATTGTCTATGCCTTCATCGCCGAGCAGGGCCCATTCACCTTTTTCACCGGGTTTGATTCTGACCAGCAAGCGCGCGTCGTCGGGGTCGGTCTTGAAATTTCCGAAGGGATCGCGCTTGCGCATCTGGCAGATATTGCCGTCCTTGTCCAGGTCGTCGGGAAAGTCCTCGTCCACAAGGCCGTCGTGGTCATCGTCATGGGGAATGCGCAGGCTGCGGTTGTCGCTGGGGGTGTTGGCGTCGGCGAAAAAATGAAAGCGTCCGTCGGCATTGACCACGGGGATGACGTAAAAACAGCGGCTGTCAACCAGCTTGGTGATTTCGCTATTTTGGCCGTATTCGCCCAAAAGGTATTGGAGCAGGTATAGGGCCACTTCGCCGGCCTGGATCTCGTTGCCGTGGATATTTCCGTCGACGTAGATTCCGGGCTTGGCTGCTTCCGCGCCGGTTTTGGGATTGTTCACGGTCAGACAATAGACTGGTCGCCCCTCTTCGCTTTTCCCCACCAGGTCGAGGTGGGTCAGCCCTGGGTAGGCCTTATGTAGAGCATGCATGGCTTCGACCATCATGTCATAGGTGTAATAAAAATCGAAACTTAAAGGGACGCGCACCAGCTGGGCCGGCCTGCCGGCCGCCGGCAGCGCTAAGCCGCAGAGCAATATCAATACAATGGAAAACCTTTTCATTTCACTCCTCCCAATTGGATGACTTTACTGTCGTCCCAACCCGTAGGGTGGGCGAGATGGATGTTCAACCTCTGTCCCTGGCTGCGGATGATCCAAGTGAATAACTTGGCCTGACCGCCGCCGACCTCTCTGACAATGGTTCTCTTCAGTCCTTCGATCAGGGTGAGATCGTCCCCCTTCAGGGTGATCACAGCGGGGGGCAGGCGGTTGTTGCGGCTGCCCATGGCGGTGGGGAAGGGCAGATAACTCGAATTTTCCACCCAGACCTCAAGGCGGAAAATGCCGTTGCCCAAGGGCTTGCTGGCAGTTTTGCTTATGAGCAGGCGGGGCAGCTTGTCAGCCAAGTGCCAGACCCAGGGAACCTGGCTCTGCAGGAGTTTTTCCATCATGGCTGCGGGGGGAGTGTTGGTTGTGTAGGGGACTAAGCCGCCGATTTCGACCGCGCCCAACGTCGGATGTGAATAGGCCTTCCAGGGGACGAAGCCCCGGCCCTGCAGTTCCTTATCCGAGAAGGCCAGCAGGGCTATCTCGGTCTCTTCGCCGCCTGAGCTGTCTTTGGGCTTGGGCATTTGCCGCATCATTTCGGCCATTTTTTTGGTTGTCATCATGCCCCCTTTCAAAGCGTTGATCACCATGGTAGCTTTGAAATCCTCCGGGGCGCCCGAGCCTTTCAAAAAATTGTTGATCTTTTCCTCGCCCAGGGCAATAAATTCCTCGCTGCTCATGCTCTCCAGTTGTTCCGCTGTGATCTGGGGCGTGGTTTTTTCCTCTTTTTTCACTTCGGGTAAAGTCCAAAAATCCATGCTGAAGGTGGGCAATCCCAAATGGTAATAAGACCACAATTCGAACGAGCCGTCCTTGGCGTCGGGAGTTTCCAGGCGGCCGCCGTCCAGCTTCCCTTTTTTTAGGAATTCCTTGAATTGTTTGGCAAGTTCCTTGTAATAATTCAGGTCTTCGGGCAGGGGATTCACTATCGCCCCCAGGCCCAGGAAACTGGCCACCATGGATTCAGTAAGTTCCATTCCCGGGGGCGCCATGGTGCGGGCGATTTCCATGACCTCGGCCATAGTATAAGTTTTATCGGTGTCCACGTTTAAAAAAGCTCCGATCTGCTTGGGGATTTTTATCTTGCTGAAATCGGCTTCGCCCTTGCGGCCTCCGCGCGGGGGCTCCAGGCAGAAATTACTTTCGCCAAAAGTGACGGTCATGGCGATTTCCGGATGTTGGAAAACAAAACGGATCAGGCCCAGGCTTTCGCTTTCGCTGCCGGCCCATCTCCCGCCGTTGCGACTGAAAAAGCGGAACAAATGGGGGAAATTAATGCCGATGTTGACTCCGCCGGGGCCGTCCTCGCCGTATTGGCCGTCACCGTCATTGTCCAGGCCTTCGGGGTAAAGTTTGAATAGCCCCTTCTCCCCTTTGGCCGCATCGGCTTTTTTCATCAGTCGCGGGTCACTTTCCAGGGGCAGCCAATCCCCCTCGGGGTCCTTCACGCGCATCATGGTGATAAGACCGTTGCCATCAAGATCATCGGCACCGTCTTCATCGCTGCGTTCATCCATGTCGTCATTGTGCGGCCGGCCGTTGCGGCTGTCCCGCAGCAGGGGCTTGACGAAGTATCTCTCCGCCGCGTCGGGATTGCCCAGCGGCAGAATGAACCAGCCCTTATCCTGACGGGTTTCCGGCTTTTCCAGGATGGAGCGAATCAGGAACAGCGCCGCTTCCGAGGCCAAAGGAACTGTGCCTTCCAGGTTGGCGGCCACCAGAACGGCAGGCAGGCGTTTCATTTTGCTTCCTGCCTCCGGACCAATGTAGAGAATGAACAGCGGTTTGCCGCCCGGAGAGGCAGCGATCTCGATCAGGTCGGTCAGTTTTGCCTGGCTGCGGGAGAGGCTTTTCAAGACCTGGTTGAGTTCAGCGGGAGAATGGTAGTGGTCAAAGACGAGATCCGGCTTGCCGGCCTGGATGCTGGCTCCGGAAAAAATCAGGCACAGGATCATTGAAAATATTTTTTGTTTCATTTTCACCTCTATGGGTTTGTTCGCATGGCAAAAAGATGTGCCGCTTTGCGGTTTGATCATACGCTTGTACGGCGTTTAGCCGGATAATGTTATTTTTCGCTTGCCGGGATGCTTCAACATCCGGGTTTTTGCGCCGCTAAAAAATTTTTTTGGTAATAGGCAGCCGAAGCACGCATAGTATCCGCGGCATGGGGTTCCAGGGCGATGGAAAACGGGCAGGGCAAGCCGGCCATGACCGTTTTGGCCGCCTGCCAGTCGATGCTCCCCAGTCCCAGGGCCAGGTGGTCGTCGCAGTTGCCGTTGTTGTCGTGAAGATGAAAGTGGATATGTTGTCGGGGATCGAGATAAAAAAGCCATTCTTGGAAAGGGATGCGGGCAAAGACTTGATGGTGGCCGAAATCGAAACAATGGATCAGGCGCGGCCGCCCGGCTTTTTTCATCAATTGCAGAACGATATAGGGAGTGGGTTCGGCGATGTTTTCCAGAGCAATAAACGGACCGGTGTCATCCTGCAGCAGGGTTGAAAAAAAATGGGCGCTGCGCTCCAGCCATTGTTTGAATTGCTGGCTGTAATAAATGGGATCGTAATTGAAATGCATGACCACCAGCTTGCTTTCCAGGGCGGTGGCGATTTCCATGACCTGCTGCATTTTTTTCAGACTGAGCCGGCGAATATCCTCGGCGGCGGTTCCAGGCCAGATATCCATGAAAGGGGCGTGGATGGTATGTTCGCGAAAATTTCCGAGAATTTTTTTTGTTGCGGCAATGGTCCGAACTGAAAAATCCTTTAACTTTTCGGCTTTGATGTATATTTCGGGACAGGCATTCAAGGCGGCGATCCCGGCCGCTTCCCGGTCCAGGCGCTCGCTGGCGACCCGGATAAAAAGATCCTCAAACATCGCGGCCGCCGATCAGCTTGTTGACCTGGTAGGACAATTGCTCCATCTTGAATGGCTTGGGAATGAAGTGGCTGATCTTGCTCTTGAAGATCTCCGTTTCCAGGTATTCCCTGCCATAGCCGCTGGCGATCAGGATCTTGATTTCCGGTCGAAGCTCTTTCAGGATATGAAATACTTTTTCTCCGGATATGCCCGGCATTTCAATGTCCAGGATGACCAACGTTATTTCAGTGCTGTTTTTCTTGAATATTTCGATGCCCTCAGTGCCGTTGGCGGCGGTCAGGCATTTCAAGCCCAGGGTTTTGAGCATGTCATGGCCGATTTCCCGCACCACCTCCTCGTCATCGATGAGCAGCACCATGCCTTCGAGAGGGGCCGCCGGCTCTGTTTCTTCCTGGACAATGGGCTGGAACATCTCTTTGGCAATAACGGGCAGCAATATTTTAAAAAGGGTGCCGCGGCCGGTCTGGGAATCTACATCGATCTGACCGTTGTAGTCGCGGATGATCTCCCGAACAATAGCCAAACCCAATCCGGTGCCCCGACCCTGGCCCTTGGTAGTGAAAAACGGCTCGAAGATTTTGTTGAGGTTCTCCTGGCTGATGCCGCTGCCATTGTCGCTGATTTCGATCAGGGCATATTGTCCGTCCAGCAGGTTGCTCTGGTTGCTGATGTCGACCAGATCGGTTTTGATGCGCAGGATGGGTTGCTGAACATTTTCCAGGGCATCCCGGGCATTGATGATCAGATTGATCAGGACCTGAGAAATTTTGGTTTTGTCGGCCCGGAGCAGTATCTGGCTCTGATACAGCTGAATGTCCAGGTTGAGCACTTTCAGGTTCATGGCCAGGAAATCCAGCGATTCCTTGATCAGGTCATTGAGATTGATGATCTCCTTTTCAGCCATTTTTTTACGCGAAAAGTTCAACAGCTGGTTGATCAGGGTGGAAGCCCTTTCGCTGGAATTAATGATCGTGGTGACGTATTTTTTCACCTTAGGATTGTCGGCGATTTTTTTTTCAAGCAGTGAGGCGTAGCCCATGATGCCGCTCAAAAGGTTGTTGAAGTCGTGAATGATATGGCTGGTCAATAAGCCCAGTGATTCCATTTTTTGGGCCTGCAGCAACGAGGACTCGAGTTTTTTCAGCGCTGACACGTCTTCGATGTGAATGACCACGCCGTTCTGCTCGGCGGTAACGGGGTAAAGTGTCAAGTTGGCAATTTTAAAATCCTCTTCACCGATGAATACCTTTTCATCATTGAGGTAAATGGTTTTTTTCAGGATCATGATCTCGTTGATGATGTCCTTGTACTTATCGAACAGAGGCAAAAGCGTGTAGAGGTTTTTGCCGAAAGCGTTGGCGAATGTGACATTGAGGATTTTCTCGGCCGACTGGTTCCAGGTAGTGATCAGGCCGTGGTTGTTGATGGAGATTACCGCGTAGGGACTGGCGTTGATCAGTTTTTGCATGAACCCTTGTAATGACCTTAGCTGGGCAGTCAGGCTGCGCCATTCCGAAATGTCACGCAGCAGGATAATGCCGCCGATTATGATGTTGCCGCTTTTCAGAGGCTCAATGATCAGGTCCACGTAATTTTCTTCTTCCAGGATGGGATTGACGGTGTTGATGCGGTGGAAGCTGTTGCCTCCTTCAAGCACATTGCGCACCAATTCATCGAAGCCGCTTTCAATTGAATTCCTGGTCACTATAGAATTGAGGTTTTGGCCGATGATACTTACCCCGGAGGCTTTGATCAGGTCGCGGGCCCTGGTGTTGATGAAGGTGATGCGCAGTCTGCGGTCCACGATGATGATCATTTCCGGAATCGATTGAAAAATCTGCCGCGAGAACAGGATCTGGTTTTTCAGGTTCATCTCGGCTTTTTTGCGTTTGCTGATATCGTCGATCACCGCCAGGTAACCGCTGATCCGGTTGTTGAAATCCCTGATCTGGGAAAGGGACACGACAATGTCGATCTTTTCTCCGGTCTTCAAAGTCAGTGTGGTTTCCTGGCCAAGGGCTTGCTCGTTTTCCTTTAGTTCGGCAGCGAGAGTGCGCCTGAATTTTTTTTCCAAATAATCACCGATGCGCAGCTTGGCGATCTCCTGATTGTCCATCTTGAATATTTTCAGTCCGTACTCGTTCATGGAAATGGGACGCATGCGTGCATTCAGGGTGATCACAATCGACTGGGTGGTCCGCATCATTTTTTCCAGGTACTCCCTGGCTTCATTGGTTTCGCTTATTTTATTCTGCAGCTGGGAGAAAACATTTTCGATGTTGGTGAAGACTTTGCCGATTTCATTGAAAAGCTGCGAGCGGTGCCATAGGCCGCGGCTGTTTCCCGTCTGCTGGAAAAAGAGCAAGTTGTCGTTGATCTGAGTCAGCGGTTTTAACAGCGACGCTCTCAGGAAAAAAAACAGTAAGACCATGAATACCAGCAGGACCAAGGCGTTTAATGTGTAAAAGGTTATAGCGCCTTTACGGATATTAGCGAACAGTTTTGCAGAGCTGAGGGAGAATACGTAATGCCAGCCGGTACTTTTTTGCCTATAGACAAAAACCATTTCCTGTTCGTTGTCAAAGCGGAACAACTTTTCAGAAAAAGGCCCCGCTTTAAGGGCGGCAAGGATCTGCCGGGTTTTTTTATCGCGGATCATGGAATTGAAATCAAACTTTTGGCCCCGGTTAAAATCAGTTCTTTTGTAAAGGGGAATGAGTTCAGGGTGAATGATCACTTGCAGGGAGTCGTCCGTGATGAACAGGTTTGCGCCGGAGTAATATTTGTCGGTTTGCACCAATTCGAGCAGTTGTTCGATCGGAATGTCATGACCGATAATGCCCTGGAACCGGCCGGAACTATAAATCGGCATTACCAGGCTGGTTATCCATTTTTTCCAGATGTTATCATAATGCAGGTCGGAAATTTTGACTTCTTTTTCCGGATTCGTTTCCGGAACGCCGAGTGTATAAACCGCGTCTTTGCTGAAATCGTAGTTTTTGGCTATTTCCAAGGCGCGTAGCGGCGGGGAAACAGCCAGCCAATTGTCCTTGGAAATGAAGTAGGTGCTGAATACGGAGGGTTTCAAGGAGGTCAGATAATATTGTATCAGAGGCAGGCCGGCGGCGATCGTCTCGGCCTGGGTCGGAAAATCCGCGCTGTTGGGGGTGTATATTCCCAGGGCTGTTTCCCCCAGAGCGATTTGCAAGCGGGATTGCCGCAGTGGCCGGGAATCATTTGCCGATGAATCCGCCGGCCGGGCCAGCAGCTTGGTGAAAATGAGCGCCGTCTGCCGGGCGGTCCGTTTTTTTTCAATCCAAAAATTATTCTCATGCTGCAGGATATTGTTGAAAATCCTCCGGCCGTTTTCTTTGAAATCCTTGTTCAACCAATGATTGAAAAGTGAATCATGGCACCAGTATTGTATGGAGACAATCACAATAAAACAGATAAGCAGAATGACGAAAAGCTTCAGGGATAGTTTTTTCATCAATGCTGTATTCGAAGAATCGACATTTTATTTGCTTTCCGCTTGATCCTGATAAATAATTTTTATGCCGGAGATTTTTTTCTGGATCGGGAAAACTCCCAGCAGGACCTGGCCTGAGCTCTTGGTTTTGGCGTAAATCTTTACTATGACGGGTTTCCAGTTGGCCATATTTTTAATAAATGCCGGCTTGGAGGTTGCCCGATAGCCCCAGGACCCCCTGACAAAAATCTCATCGCTGACCTGGTTAGGCAACAGGGGCTTTTTTACCGCATCGACGTAGCCGTCGCCCAGGGTCTCGCCGCTCTCCTCGAATTGGAAGATACAGTTGAAACCTACATATTGCAGAGGGCGCTTGCCGGTGTTCTTGATCTTAAATGTGAATGACGGCACGATGGTCGCTTCGTCGGGCCTGACCTTTTTGTCGACCCAGATGGAATCATGCCAGACGATTTGAATGGATTCTGCCACTTCCTTGTCGCTCATGGTATCCTGGATCACGGTTTTATAGAACAAGAGAACCAGGGCCAGTCCGATGAAAAAAATCAGCAGGGAGGCCCAAAATTTGGTTCGCTTGTAAAAAGGGACTTTTTCAGTGATTTCTTTGAACAAATCGTTGTTTTCGCTCATAAATATCTCCTTTTCATTTATATATATCATTTGGATCAATAATTCAAGCCGGAATAATATTGCAAAAAAAAAGGGGAGTTTTATGCAAACTCCCCTTTATAAAAAAAAGTTTAGATCAAACGATGCCGTAAGCGAGCATGGCCTTGGCGACCTTGATAAAACCGGCAATGTTGGCGCCCATCAGATAGTCGCCCTTGCTGCCGTATTTTTCGGCGGCTTCGAGGCACTGCTTGTGGATGTCCTTCATGATTCTTTGCAGGTTCTGGTCGACCTGTTCGCGGCTCCAGTAAAAGCGCTGGCTCTGCTGCGCCATTTCCAGGCCGGAGACGGCTACGCCGCCGGCGTTGGCCGCTTTGGCCGGGCCATAAAGCACATTGTTGCCTTGGTAGACCTTGATGGCGGCCAGATTGGAAGGCATGTTGGCCCCTTCGGAAACGCAGAAACAGCCGTTCTTGACCATGGCCTGGGCGTGCTCTTCGTCGATTTCGTTCTGGGTGGCCGAGGGAAAAGCCACATCGATTTTGAGGCCGTCTTTGATCACGTCCCAGACGCTTTTGCCTTCATAATACTTGGCCTTGGCATGTTTGCCCAGATAATCTTTGATGCGGGCGCGCTGGACTTCCTTCAGGTTGATGACTTCGGCCAGCTTGCCGGCGTCAATGCCCTCTTCGTCGACGATGGTGCCGTTGGAGTCGGATAGGGTGATCACCTTGCCGCCCAGCTGGTTGATCTTCTGGGTGGTGTACTGAGCGACATTTCCCGAGCCACTGACCGCGCAGCGCAGGCCTTTGAAATCCTTGCCCCGGGTGGCCAGCATTTCGGCGGCGAAATAGACCGCGCCGTAGCCAGTGGCTTCGGGCCGGATCAGGCTGCCGCCGTACTCCAGGGCCCGGCCGGTCAAAACGCCTGTATGTTCATTACGGATTTTCTTGTAGTAGCCGTACATAAAGCCGATCTCGCGGCCGCCGACCCCGATGTCTCCGGCGGGGACGTCCACGTCAGCGCCGATGTAACGATACAACTCGCGCATGAAAGCTTGGCAGAAACGCATGACTTCATTGTTTGATTTGCCCTTGGGATCGAAATCACAACCGCCTTTGCCGCCGCCCATGGGCAGGGTCGTCAGCGCATTCTTGAAGATCTGCTCAAAGCCGAGAAACTTGATGATGCCCAGGTTGACCGAGGGGTGGAAGCGCAAACCGCCCTTGTAGGGTCCGATGGCGTTATTGAACTGGACGCGGAAGCCCTTGTTGACATGAACCTCACCCTTGTCATCCATCCAGGGGACGCGAAAGAGGATGGCCCGGTCCGGTTCAACAATGCGTTCGTAAATTTTGGCTTTGACGAATTCGGGATGTTTCTGGACAGTGGGTTCCAGCGTTTCCAGAACCTCCTTGACCGCTTGGTGGAATTCGGGCTCACCAGGGTTTTTGCTTTTGACTTTTTCAATGAGTTCTTTGATTACTGACATCTTTTATCTCCTTAAAAAAAATTTGACAAGCCGTTATTTGCTTTCATGGATTTTTGAATTGAAATTTATAATTAACAAAAATGGCAGGGAATGTCAATTGATTTCCTTGACAAACCGCGGAAAAAAATTTATTAATGGTAAGCATGCGACTGTCTAGAAACATCCTGGCTTTTCTAATTGCTTTTTTGCTCATTGTATTCAGTTTTATCCCGGTTTTGATCGTTTCCGGTCTTTTTAAACACAAAAAATTCCTTTTTTCTCAATCCCGCCTGGTCATCAAAACAACCCTTACACTTTTCGGCGTGCACGTAAAGGTCCGGGGTCTGGCTGCCGTTGATTTCTCGGTTCCCCAGGTCGTGATCTGCAACCACCTGTCGAATCTGGACGGCCCGCTACTGGTCAGTGTCCTGCCGGTCAACCCGCGGGTGCTGATCAAGGCCGAGGCCCGTAAAATACCCTTGGTCGGCTGGGTCATGAAACTGGCCGATTTTGTATTCGTCGACCGCTCCAGCCTGCAGCGCCGCCAGGAAGCCCTGGCCGCAGCAATCGAAAAAGTAAAAAAAATGTGCTATTCTTTTCTTGTTTTTCCTGAAGGCACGCGCAGCAAAGACGGCAGGATGCGGGATTTTAAAAAAGGAAGTTTTCTGATCGCCCTGCGGGCCGGCGTGCCGGTTTTGCCGGTGAAAATTTCAGGTACCCATCAGTTGATGCCGCCGGGTCGAAAAACCGTCGGCGCGGGCACGGTTGAGATCGAATTTTTTCCGCGCCAGGAATTGAAGAACATCGCGGAAAGTGAATTGGCGGAATTCATAAAAAAACTGCAGCAAAAATTTTATGCGGATAAAAACCATGAAAATCATTGATCCCGAAAAAATTCAACGCCGCGCCCGCTTGCTGGCCGTCCTGAATGAAGATCCCCAGGTCGGACGCGCCATCGATCTGTTGGCCTCAGCCCTGCAAAAGGGAAGCAAGGTGCTGGTTTTCGGCAACGGCGGCTCGGCCACGCAGTCGTCTCACTTTGCCGCCGAGTTGGTCAATAAGTTTTATTTTCGGCGCCAGGCCCTGCCGGTCCTGGCTTTGAACGCCGACATGGCCAACGTGACCTCTATCGCCAACGATGAAGATTTTCAATTCATTTTTTCGCGGCAGCTGGAAGCATTCGGGAGCAAGGGCGATGTGGCCCTGGGCATCACCACCAGCGGCCGGTCGGCCAATGTCTTGCGGGCCCTGGCCAAGGCCCGGGAATTGGAAATGCCGACCATCGCTTTGGCCGGGAGTCAGGTGGAACGCCTACGCCAGGTTCCCGTGGATGTGCTTATTGTTGTGGATGACCGGGACACACCGACAATCCAGGAAATGCACTTGTTCTTACTGCATGTTATGGCGGAAACGGTTGAAAAGAGACTATTTGGAGGAAAGCATGATTGAACTGTCTTCACGGGTAAACACAATGATCAGCTCCCCGACCCTGAAGCTGCTGCAGATCAAAAAACAGCTGCAGACCCAGGGCAAGGTGATCCTTGATTTTGGTGCCGGTGAACCCGATTTCTCCACACCGGAGAACATCAAAGAGGCCGGCACGGCCGCCATCAGGAACAACTTCACCAAATACACGCCCACCTCCGGGATCGCCGAATTGAAAAAAGCCATCCAGGATTCCTATCAGGCCGAGCAGGCATATGCCGCCAAGGACAGCCAGATCGTGGTTTCGCCCGGCAGCAAATACGGCCTTTTCCTCCTGCTGCAGGCCATTGTCGATCCCGGGGACGAAGTGATCGTTCCCCTTCCCTTTTGGGTTTCGTATCCTGAAATGGTAAAATTCTGCGGCGGCCGGGTTGTCTTCGCTGATCACCTGCAACCCGACCGGCTTTTTGAACTGACCGCTGCTTCTTATATTTCCCGGTGCAGCGCCAAAACAAAGGCCGTGATCGTAAATTCGCCTTCCAATCCCACCGGCAAGATCATGGACAGCGAAGAGTTGGGAAAATTGATCGATTATTTTTACAAAAAAAACATCCTGATCATCATCGATGACTGTTATCGAAAAATCATTTACACCTCC
>SPCN01000294.1 GCA_004525465.1 Chrysiogenales bacterium
ACAGGGCTGCCCGGTTCATAGCGCATCCATTCCACTCCATAGGGGTTGCTGTCAAAGGGCAGCACATGAACCTTGAATTCTTCGAGGTAGTATTCCCCGCTGCGAGCCTTGTCGGTGGGAATACCCAGGTGATGGTATTTTCGCATTCTTACTCCCCATAGAATTGCCGGCCGCCAGGGACCGGCAGACGGTGGGTTTAATATCCGCCGCCGATCTGGTGGATTGTCATTGCTTTGCGATTTTTAAAGCGCGGTCTACGGCTTTGAGCAGGGGTTTGACCGATATTTCACTGCCCACGGCGTTCTTCATCCATTGCTGGGGCATGATGTTGCCGGCCAGGCACATGCGCTCCATTTCAGGGCCGAGCACCTTGCCGCGCAGGTAATCCTCCAGCTGGAACTGGATGACGTTGCCCAGGGCATAATGGGGCAGGTAGAGGGTGTAGTCGATCATGTGCGAATAGACGGCCAGGATCACCTGGTCGCGGCTGCCGAAAACCGGCGCGTAATATTTGTTCCAGATTTCTCTGGCGATGGCGACAACTGCTTCGCGCAGCTGTGCTGGTGTGGCCTGGGGATGGTCGTAGAGCCAGTGCCAGACCTTCATGTCTACCAGCGAGACGCCCATGATCTCATAGGCGCCCCAGAAAGTATCGAGCACCTTCAGCTCCTTTTGGCGCGGGTCCTTATCTGCGATGCCCAGCACCTCCAGGTCGCGCTCCTGGAAGATATAGGCGAAGGCCTCGGTGAAAGCGCCGTTGGGCACCCCGGCCAGGGAATAGTAGTCGATAAGGTGCAGGTCGAGGATGTTCTCCACGGCGTGGCCGAACTCGTGCAGGGCGATGTTGAAGCCCTTGTAGTTCATGCCGCCGGCCGGGACGCGCGTGCGCAGCCGGGACTTGAACTTTCTGGACTGGGCCTGGGCGTTGTGGCCCGAGCCGCGGGCCGGGTCGACCTGGATCTTGGGGGCGATATAGGCGGCTCGTTCCGGGCTGAAGCCGAACTGGACCAGGATGTTGGGCAGGTCTTTCTCGAAAGCGGCGGCGTCGGGATATTTCTCGCGGACGATCCTGTCCAGTTCCTCCTCGGGTACGTTGGCACCGGTGCGCAGCCCCGGGTACCAGATGTCGAAGGATTGTAATTTGCGGCCCAGGCGCTTGCGGATCAGCGCCGCCACTTTTTTGACCTGGGGCGAGGACAGCAGCTCCCGGAACATGGCTTCGACCTCTTTTTCGGTGATCTCGCGGCCGACATCGAAGCTGCGGCTGATGTGGTTGGGATAGAGCGGGCTGTAGGCGTCGATCAGGCGCATGGCCTGAAATGTGTCGAGGAATGTCTTGTAGCGTTCGTCGGCTTCCCTTTCAACTTCCACGGCCTGGCCCTGGTCATAGACGAAGTTGCTGAACGGGTTCCACTGGTAGCGGTTTGAATTGACCATTACGGCCGGGATCTCCTGGCGGATGATGCGCTCCATCACCCGGTAAATGGCGTGCTGCTTGACCAGGCCTTGCCTGTCGGCGTAGCGGGCCTTGAGCTCGTCGCGCAGTCCCCAGTGGCTGATCAACTTCATGTCGGACGGGAACATGGTCGCCAGGTTTGGATCGAGCAGGCTGCCCATGAAGATATTGTAATCGGAGATGTAGCGTCCGGCAGCGGCCATCAAGGCGCTTATCTTCTGGTTGACCTCGGCGGGGATGCGGGTGGTGTTGCTGCCGCCCATGCGGGCGTAGGCCCATTGCCGCCGGTCCCATTTGGCTCCCAGGCTGTCTTTCTCCTGGAGGCTATAAACCGGGAAATTGAGCAGGGAGATGAAAGCCAGCTTGCTCTGGAACAGATCCTCGGAAATATGGGCGGCGGGATTGAATCCGTTCATGGCGATATCGAGCGGGGTGATCTCTCCCCAGTCGAGGTCGACTGGCTGGTCCTTGTCCAGGGACATTTCGTTGAAATGACCGCCCAGGGCTTCGCTGTAAAACTCCAGTTTTTTAAAGAGGGCTTGCAAAGGCGTCCCGTCGGGCACAAAATTCTCGCGGCAGAAAGTGCTGAACCCTTCGACGCTATCGTCGGCGGCGCGCCATAAATCGGCCACTTGGCCGACTCCGCGTTCGATGCGGAATTTTTCACTTTCGCCATATTTCTGCAACAACTCCACTTTCACTTTCTGCAAGGTGTCGCTATCGATGAATCTAGCCGGCTCCTGGGCCGCGAGCGACGTGAACGCGGCCAGAACCAGGATCAGGAAAAGACATGAATGTTTTTTCATTATAGACCTCCGTTGGCATTGGAATCCATCACGGTTGAAAGTAACAGATTGGAACTTTTTTGGCAAGCACCGCCAATGTGGGCGGGGTTGGTGATCTTACCAGACTCCCGGGATCAGGCGAAATTTGACCCGGCGGGCGTACTTGCGGTAGCCGGGGAGTTCCCGGCTCAGCACCTTCTCCTCGTTGAAAATCCTGGCGATGATGACCAGCGGGATGAAAGCGGCGGGGATCATGGCCCAGAACGATCCCAGGGCCAGGGGGCTGAAGAGGTACAGCGGGATGATCGCAGCGTACATGGGATGGCGCACCAGTGCATAAGGGCCGGTGTCAATGACCTTTTGCTGCTGTTCCACCTCGACCACCCTTGACAGGAAGCGGTTTTCACACATGACCCGGAAAAAGCCCCCGTAACCGGCCAGGACAATAATGTCCGCGGTCAAAACCAGCCAAGCCGGGACCGACGACCAGCCGAAGCGGCGGTCGAACCCGGGCAGCAGGAAAGCGGCCAGAAAAAGGAGGTAGGACAATTTGATGATGATTTTCTGCGCCGGCTCCTTTTCCTTCATGCGCATCCGCCGCTCCAGTAATTCCGGGTCTTTTTTCAGGAAGTATACCACCACCAGGAATATGGGCATGAGCAACAGGGCCATGTAGGTCCAGGCCTGCCAGTAGTCCAGGGTGCCGGCGGGCAGAAAGAACAAGGCCGCCAAAACAGGGCCGGCCAGGCCGAAGCGCACGGCAAGAATTCTTTTCAAGCGGCCGTGGCCTTCGCTGCGGGTAATCTTTTCATTGTCCATGCCCTGAATATGCATTGAATTCAATAGTCGGGCAATAGGTAAAAAGTAACATTTTTACTCTTTTGTACGGAAGTCACAGGGCGCCGGGTTGATCGCCGTGGGGGGATGGAGGAGATCATCCGCATACAAAATGGCAGCCGCACGGCCAGAACATTTCCCGCCGGCTCAGCGGTTGCGCCGATTGAATTTATGGTTTTGACGTTCCAAGGTGTGAAGAAGCAAGGGCGGTCCGGAGACTGCCCTTGGCAAATTTACATCAGGGGTGTCTGATTACCAGATGTTCGGGCGCTG
>SPCN01000244.1 GCA_004525465.1 Chrysiogenales bacterium
ACACTCAGAATGGCGATATCTACTGGGTTTCCGCAAAAATCATCGAAGCGTTAAGACCGAAAGACAAAACAAGATGAGATTGAATTGAAATACCCGTGAGATCCAAGCTGCAAGAAAAAGAGATACACACAAGGAGTAAACAATGAAAAAAAGCTGCCTGCTGTTTCTCGCCTTCCTGTTTCTCAACGCCCTTCTTGTCCGCTGTGATGCAGCGGACCCGGTGCGGGTGGAGCGTTTGAGCGAACGGGTCCTGATGCTGACCGAAGATTCGCCAATGGAGAACATCATCGTAGCGGTCGCCACGAAAAAAGGGATCGTCGTCATCGACAGCACCGGCTCACCGGCCACGGCCGCACTGTTCCGCAAGGCGATCGAAAAGGAATTCGCCCGCAATGACTTCAAGTATGTCATCGACACCCATCCCCATTGGGATCACGCCTGGGGCAACCAGGTCTTCCCCGAAGCCGTCGTGATCGGCCATGAAAACAGCCTGGTCCAGGGCGGTGTAGAGGCGCAGGCCCGCACCGCCGCGAACATGCTCCGCCGTGCCCGCGAACGGGTCGCCGCCCTGCAGCAGGGACTGCAGAAGGCGGGCAACGATGCCGATCAAAAAGCGAAACTGCTGCCCGAGCTCGCTTTTCAGGAAAGGATCGTCCAGGGGCTGTCCGACGCTTTCACTCCGGTTCCCCCGGCCATCTCGTTCTCCGACACCATGGCGCTGGACATGGGCGATGTTCTCTTCAAGCTGTATTTTTTCGGCAGGGCGCACTCGGGCAGCGACATATTCATCCATATCCCGGCTGAAAAGATCCTGGTCAGCGGCGACATTTTCCTCGACGTGGGCTGGCTGCCTCTCTTTTCCGGGATGGATACGCTGGATATCCCGAAATGGTGCGACGTCCTGGATCGCTTGTTCAACGAAGCGGACGGCTTCTCGACCGTCATTCCGGGACACCGCAAAACGTGGAGCCGGGACAAGCTTAAGATGTGGAAGGAATACATTGAAAATCTCTGGACCGGCATCAACGTCGCCAAAAAGGAAAAACTGACCCTGGCGCAGGTATTGGAGCGCTTCCCCCTCGAAGAGCGCTTTTTCTATCTGAAGGAATTGGGGCACAGCGAGCAAAGGATAAGGGAATTCCATGAGCGCAATGTGGAGGCATTCTGGCGGCAATTACTGGTCCCCATCACCCCCCTGATCGAGCAAGCGACCGCGAAAGACGGCATGGCCGCGGCCATCGAAAAATGCCGCGTCCTGTGGCGGAGCCAAAGGGATGAATACGATTTTTCGGAGAGAAGCCTGAACCAGCTCGGCTATCGCTTTTTGAACCAGGACGACTCCCCTGCCGCCATCGAACTTTTTCAGTTCATCGTCGAGCTGTATCCCGCGTCGGCCAACGCCTACGACAGTCTGGGCGAGGCCTGCATGGCCGCCGGCAAAAAGGAACTTGCCGTCCGCAACTACGAAAAGTCGCTGGAACTGGACGCCAACAACCAAAATGCGAAGGACATGCTGCAGCGGTTGCGGCAGCAGTAAGAGGAGCAGGAAAAAATGGCGAAACAGGCAAAATTGGTTTTTCTCTCCATTTGGCTCTTGGGGGTGGGCGTTCAAGCCCAAAAAAGCGAGTTTCCCAAACTTTCCGGCCCCTACCTGGGCCAGAAGCCGCCGGGATTGACCCCAAAAATATTTGCTCCAGGCATCGTGTCCTCAAAAGACAACTATGAATTTAAAATTGCCTTTACACCCGATGGCAAAGAAATTTATTTTACCCGGGGGGTTGGAACCGGGAGCAAGGAACGGCAGATTTTATCTGCCAGGCTCACCGAAAACGGGTGGACGAAGCCGGAAGTTGCCCCGTTTTGCAAAAATGAATACATGGATGAGTATCCCACCATAGCACCTGACGGCAAAAAACTGTTTTTTGGCTCCAACCGCCCATTGCCCGCTTCATGGAACAGAAAAACAGCCAGTTATATTTTTAACCTGTGGATTGTCGGAAGAGCTGGTGATGGCTGGGGTGAACCATATCCTATTAATCCGGATGCAAATAAGGGGATTTGCATAAACTACGTCGATAACCAGGGAGCGATTTACTACAATACCAACTTTCCCAGAATTGCCAAGGCGGAGTATAAACATGGTTCATTCACCAGGCCCATCGAGCTGAATACTCCTGTTCCTTCGACGGAATGCTTTTTTGCTCCCGATGACAGCTATGTGGTTTACGCATCATCGCATCCCGGTTATGGCAAACTTGATTTATTTGTCAGTTCAGTTGCGCAAGATGGCACATGGGGAAAACCCGTAAACCTTGGTAAAAATATCAATACCTCAGCATCGCAATCAACACCGGTCATTTCACCTGATGGCCAGTACTTGTTTTATAGCTCAAGTGGAGATATCTACTGGGTCTCGGCAAAAATCATCGAAGAACTCAGGCCGGAGGAATGGAAACACAAATAATCGGTTTTCAGGAAAAATGAAAATAAAAAAAGATGGCGTTATGAAAAGGAAGGTGAAAATGAAAAAATTGGCAATCGTTTCAAGCGTGTGCGCTCTCATGGCCGCGAGCATTTTTTCTCAATTGGCAGACTTTCCCAAGCTCACCGGCCCCTACCTGGGCCAGAAGCCGCCGGGGATGACACCGGAAATTTTCGCACCTGGGATTGTTTCCACCCGAGCCGATGAATCCGCATTGGAAATATCGGCCGCCGGAAATGAAATCCTTTTTATCCGGAAGAACAGCATAATGTTGATCACAAGAAATGGCGATGGAACATGGAACAAACCGGTCACAGCTCCTTTTTCAGGTGAGTTTATTGACGATGAGCCTTGCTATTCTCCCGACGGCAATAAAATTTATTTCATGTCAAGGCGTCCTTCAGCAGGATCAAAAATTGTTTCCAATTTATGGGTATCAGAGAGGAATAACAATACCTGGACGGAACCGGTTCCGGTTTCGGGAATTGCTTACAACAAATTACTGCATGCCCCTACGATTGCGGCCAATGGGAATATCTACGATACTGGGATAATCAGATTCAAATACTCGGCCGGCAAATATTTAGCGGTTGAAAGATTGCCGTCGCTAACGGGGGTTGGCCCATTTATTTTTCCTGATGAAAGCTATATAATTTTCTCCAAACGGAGTCAGGAAACAAACAGCATGGATCTTTTTATTTCTTTTCAGCAAAAGGACGGGGTTTGGAGCAATGCTTTTTCCTTGGGCAAGGAGATCAACACCCAGGCCTTGGAGGGTAATTCCTTTGTAACCGCGGACGGCAAGTATCTTTTCTTCTCCAGGAAATTCGACATCTTCTGGGTCTCCGCGAAAATCATTGAAGACCTGCGGCCGCAGGGACTGGGCGCCAAATAATTTGATTCAAAAAGGAATGAAATGAAAAAAATCATCCTTTGTTGTTTGCTGCTGTCAACAATATTGGCTGCGAATGCAGGAAAAAGTTATTTCTCGAAGTTCAGCGGCCCATATCTCGGGCAAAAGCCAACAGGGACCGATTCCTTATCGGGACAGTCCACAACTGGAGTGCCGCTCATGTTGACCTACGTAGCCAACATGGGTGTCATGGTAAGCTCGGGCGATTTCAAGGTCCTTATCGACGGACTCTTCGACAAACCGAGTCAATACTACCGTGTCCCCTCGCCCGACACACTCAAAGCCGTCATGAAGGGAGAAGCGCCGTTCGACGGGATTGACCTTGTACTTTTCACGCATAAACACTCGGATCATTTCGACGCTGCCCTAGCAGTTCGCTACATGGAGGCCCGTCCCGAGCCCATCCTTGTGGCGCCATCGGACGCCGTGGAGGCAATGCGCAAAGCCGCGTACGACTGGTCGAGGATCGAGCCGCGGCTCGTTCCCATCGACCTCAAGGTCGGAAAAAATGTCAAGAGGGAAGTGGCATGTATTCCCCTTACCGTTGTCCGAAC
>SPCN01000436.1 GCA_004525465.1 Chrysiogenales bacterium
GCACCTCCAGTTTGTTTGGAAACTTGCCCTTCAGCACTCTGCGTTCCTTGCCGTCGAGTACGCCGACATAAGTGTTGTTCGAATGCAGGTCCAATCCCACGTAAAGCTTGGTTTGCATGGTTTACCTCCTTTTGCAAACTCTGTCTTGCCTACATGAGATTACCGCGATGGGTGACTTATGAAAACACTCACTAGAATAGTCAAAGAGCTCAACCTTCTATATGATTATCAGTGCTTGATTTTTTGCATTTGGGAAGAATAAAATTCCAAATCATGATCCGTCCCCATGCCTTTGTCTTTTGCTAAAAAGTGAGTTTTTATTTACAATGGGGATCAAGCAGCGCCCATGGATAAAAATGATTTTTTTTGCACGGAATTAGCGACTTCTCCGCTGAAGGACCAGGGAATCATTTTGGTCTCCGGGGCGACGGGCTATATCGGCGGGCGGCTGGTGCCGGAACTGGTGAACCGCGGCTACCGGGTGCGGGCGATTGCCAGGGCCGATGCCCTGAGCTACCAGGCAAAATGGCCGGGTGCCGAATGGGTGGAAGCGGATGCTTTGATACCGGAAACACTGGACAGGGCCATGGCCGATGTCGACACGGCTTATTATCTCATCCATTCGCTGATGCTCAGCGCCCGCCGCTTTGAGGAAGCCGATCTTCAGGCGGCAGTCAATTTCCGCCTGGCCGCTGAAAAACAAAAGGTTAAACGCATCATTTACCTGGGGGGGTTGGGTGACAGCTGCACCCCCCTGTCACCTCACTTGCACTGCCGCACCCTGGTCGCGCAGGAACTGGCCAAGGGACCGGCTCAGCTCACGAGCCTGCGCGCGGCCATTATTATCGGCTCCGGGAGCGCTTCCTATGAAATCATTGCCGGGCTGGTTAAAAAACTGCGACTCATTCCCATGCCCAGGTGGGCCAGAACGCGTTGTCAGCCAATTGCTGTCCGTGATGTAATCAAGTACCTGGTGGGTGTTTTGGAAATCAGGGAAACGACAGGCCGTTCGTTCGATATCGGCGGCCCGGATATACTGACTTATGAAGAGATGCTGAAAATACAAAAAAAACTCATAGGCAAAAGGATCCTCTTTTTCCCGGTTTTCTATTCTAACACCGGATTCTATGCCTATATTGCCTCCCTGGTCGTTTCAGTTCCGGCGCCCATCATCCGCAATTTGATCAAAAGCATCCATCATGAAGTGATCTGCCAAAACTCGGACATCAAAAAGTACCTGCCGTTTCCCACCATCCCCTACAAAGAAGCTCTGCTCAGGGCACTTTCCCGGGAAGAACAGGACAAGATCCACACCCGCTGGTCCGATGCTTATCCGCCCGCTTTTGAATTGGCGATCAAACTGCATCAATTGTCCGAGCCGCCGCAATTTTCCAACTATTATGCCTTGGAAACTCTGAAAGAGGCTGAGGCTTTATTCAAATCCGTCTGTCAGATCGGTGGGAAAACAGGTTGGTTTCACAGTAATTTTTTGTGGCGCATGCGCGGCCTGCTCGACCGTTTGCTGATGGGGATCGGGACAACAAGAGGCAGAAGAAGCAATACCAGTTTGCATATAAACGATGTCATCGACTTCTGGCGGGTGGAAGACCTGGTCCCTGACCGGAAATTATTGCTGCGGGCGGAAATGAAACTTCCCGGCAAAGCCTGGCTGGAATTCGCCATCCAGGACCGGGGCGCATCCCGGCTGCTTTCGCTCAAGGCCTATTACTACACCCGGAGCATACTGGGAAAAATCAATTGGTACTTTTTTCTCCCTTTTCATATTTTTATTTTCCGTGATCTGATCCTGGGGATCGAGGAAAAAAGCAGACCCAAGGGGCGGACTAAAAAAAAGTAAATTTTTGTGCGGCCACGGGCACGTTGCCGGCTAGGTGATTGTTGTGTGTTTTCCGGTCGATGCTTCGGGTTTTTAATGATTGATGCAAAAATGCCGGCACTGTTTCTCAATGTCCATCGTCCCGTTCCGGAGCGGGAGTCAGATCTGGGTCATCTGCCAGGTGCCGCTGCCCTTGCAGGGATTGGAGGATTTGATCTCAACCCAGGTCCCCTTGGCCTGCCACTTGCCGAGTTTCAGGCAAATGTTGCCTTTGAATTTGACCGTATTGCCGCCGGGCGTGAGAAAGCTCCCCTCCAGCACGCAGCAGCCGCGCAGCAGCCCCCGGCTGAGAGTCCCGGTCCAATTGTTCACCAATCCGGAAGAATCGGTGATCGTTCCCCCCACAGCC
>SPCN01000202.1 GCA_004525465.1 Chrysiogenales bacterium
CGATGCTGACAAGCTCCAGGCGTTTGTCACTTTCCGGCACGGTTTCTCTGAGGATGAGGCCGATGCCGGAAGCATAGTAGCGGTGTTCGACCCGGCCGGGATCCAGATCGGAATAAACCTTGATCTTGAGGCAGCCGCTGAAAGTCCCGTAGGGGACGGTCACGGTTTCATTTAAGCCGAGGACCTGGGCCTTTGTTTCTTCCACACCAACGACATATTCCTCCCGGTACTCCTTGTTCAAATAATCCGCGGGCTGGCCGACCATGACCATGCCGGGCTTGGCGCCATTGATCCCGGCCTGCCAGGACCAATCCTCGCTCACGACATCATAATCGTACTTTTTGGTTTCCCGGGCAAAATACCAGACATTGCCGTCCTGGTCCTGGGCATACCAGCGCCAGGTGTCTTCGAAAAGCCTCTGGTCGGCAACCAGCCGCTCCTGCACTCCCAGGCAAAGGACACCCATGATGAGCCGGGTATTGCCGGTGGCCGTGACCGTGACCTCGGCATAGTTTTCGTCTTGAGTGGTCTGGTAATGCCTGGTCTGGCCGGTGAGCAGCGGAAAAAACGGATGGTCCACGCCCTGGACGAAATCCAGGGGAATAATATGCGGATTGTAACCTGCTTTCTTGAAAACCTGCAGCACCAGGACGGCGACAACCGCGCCGGCCACGGCCAGTCCGAGGAGGCTGGGCAGCAAACGGCTCTTCCCCACCCGCGCCTTGACGCTGTTGCCGGCCTGCTCGACAAAATGCGTGGCCGCAGCCTGGGAGCTTGCCGCGACTTGCGGCTTTTTCAATTCCGCTTGAGCAGCCAGAGGGAGCGACCTGACAGCCAATATAAAGAAAAAAGATACGATCTCTAAAACCGCGATGCTTCTGAAATGATTTTTGGGCGAAAACATGGAATACCTCACAAATTCGCGCAGGGTGAGGCTAAAGAGTACTGCATCCGGCCGAAAATGTCAAACCCAGGCGCGGGCATCTTTCCTCAAAAAATTCATCTCGGGCCCTCACATGAATGCTGAGCCGGCCCTATGTCAAGCGCTGGGTCAGCCAAGCTTTCTGATCAATCCCAGTTTGCCGTGAATAATTTGCTCAGGCAGGTTCTTTTCCTTCGTGAACTCCTTGTAAGCCTGGTCTGAACCATCACAGGTATTGTTCGCGGTGGTGCAATCATCCACCACGATGATCCCGCCCGGACTGAGTACCTCATAGAGCTCATGCAGGGTTTTCTTCATGGGCCGGTACAGGTCCACATCCAGCAGGGAAAAGCTAAGGGGACCCAGGGTTGTCAGATCAAATTGATTCACATCCGCTTCGATCGAGCGCACCCGGGTAATCCCGTTCATCCGCATGGTTTCGTCGAACCACTTCTTCTTGTTGATTTGGAAGGCGGTAAATTGCCCCCTGGTTTTTCCCCGTTTGGCCACTTCAAAGCTGATATCCTCGTCTAAAAAGCCGGAGAAAGAATCCAGCGCATAGTATTCCTTCTGGATATTTTGCGCGTCCATATGCTTGTTGAGAAAGACGGTAGTGGACCCGATGGAGCAGCCGACCTCGGAGATCGCTCCAATGATATGCTTCGTATCTTCGATACAGCGGCAGAGGAAGCACAGTTGCGGCGGGGTAAAATTATACAGATACCTGGGGAAAAAATACCTCCGCCAGGGAGAGTGAAACACTATTTCAGTCACGAATTTTTTTTGTTTTGGCTTCAGCATATGGTACCTCTCGATCTGATTGTCTATCTCCCCAGGGCATGAACGCCCAAAGCGGTCAGGATTGAAAAAACGACGCTCCACAGCAGCGAGCCCGCCGCCAGCCAGGGTAGCAGGCGCCGGGGCGGGGCGCCCAGGACCAGCCCGAAGGCGGCGCCGAGCGGCGAGCCGACCAGCAGCGGCGCCAGCAATCCCCAGCCGATCACGCCGTAACGCAGCCAGACCCGGAACAGCAGCCCGCGCCGCTCCTCCAGTTTTTCACGCTTGCGTCGGCGCTCCAGCCACGCTTTCACCCGCTCCCCCAGCAGCAGCACCACCGTGCCGCCGCTGACCGCTCCAAAGGCTGCCACGATGCAGACCAGTACCGGATCCAGGCCCATGACCGCGCCGGTCGGCGCCGCCGCCCAGAGTTCGGCTACTCCCAGGGCAAAGATGGTCAATAATTTCAGCAGCATTCCTGATTTTCCACTCTTGATGATCTCGTTCAAAGACGAGGCAACCAACCTATTGTAAATGGTTTGTCGAGGATTGTAAATTGCTTCCGACAAAAAAATTGTCCGTGAGCGAACACAGAATGTCCGATTGCGAACAGATTCCGGATGCCTGCAAAAACGCAAACGCAGTGGCTGCCCGCTTGTCGGGATTGGCATTGAATTTGCATGCCTAATTGCGTTAGGTATTATCGATTTGGAGGTATGCATGAACTCGAAAGCCTTGGTGGCGGCAGCGGCCAAGCCGGTCATACTGGCGCTGCTGATGTCCGGGGAAAATTACGGCTATCAAATTCTCAAGCGGGTCAAGCAGGTTTCCGAAGGCACCCTGGACTGGTCGGAGGCGCTCCTTTACCCGGTGCTGCATCGCCTGGAAAAGGATGGGCTGGTCGTTTCGCAGTGGAAGATTTCCGATGGCAACCGCCTGCGCAAGTACTACCGCCTCACCGCCGCCGGCAAAAAGGAACTGCTGGCGGAAAAGGAAAACTGGCTCAGCGTGCACCGGGCGCTGCAGATCCTGTGGGAACCTTCGGTAATTAAGGATTAAAAGGAGCGACAAATCATGTTCGATCTCGAGCAAAGCATTAAAAAATGGAAAAGGGAACTGGCCGCCGACCAGGCCATGGAAGAGGGCTATGTCGCCGAACTGGAAGGGCACCTGCGCGACCGGGTCGAGGAATTGACCGGGCAGGGCGTTGCCGCCCAGGACGCATTCGAACAGGTGGTCGAGGCCATGGGCAAAACCGAACAGGTCGGCGCTGAATTCTACAAGGCCCACACCGTGCGCCGCTCGGGGCGGCCGCCCTGGCAGCCGCCGCGCTTCATGCCGGCGCTGGCCTGGAACTACTTCAAGGTGGCCGGGCGCAAGATATCCAGGCAGAAGGGGTATACGTTCATCAACGTTGCCGGGCTGTCGATCGGCATGGCCGCTTTCCTGCTGATCCTCCTCTATTGCCGTTTCGAGCGCAGTTATGACGACTTCCAGCGCAACGGCGAACGCATTTACCGCATCGAGAATATCCGCAAGTCCGCCGCCAAGATCGACCGCAGCGCGACATGTCCGTTGGGATTGGGTCCGGCCCTTAAAAAGGAATTCTCCGACGTGGCCGATTTCGTGCGCCTGTTCGATGGCAGCGGCGACTCCAACATCGTAACCCGGAGAAGTGATCCGGACAAGGAAACGGACGCTGTCGACCGGGTCCGCTCTTTTTATGTAAAAAAGGTCTTTTATGCCGATCCCTCCCTGTTGCGGGTTTTTTCTTTCCCATTGCTGCACGGCGATGCGGCCACGGCACTGGAAGCGCCCGACGCGGTCGTCATGACCGAATCGACGGCAAAAAAATACTTCGGCAACGCGAATCCAATGAATCAGACCGTTGCCGTGACCACGGCGCTTGGAACGCATGATTTCCGCATCAGCGGAGTCTGCCGGGACCTGCCCCCCAATTCCCACTTGCAGTTCGACCTGCTGTTGCCCATGAATGGACTGGTGGCTTTGTGGCCGGAACTGCAGGAAGATCAACAATGGACAAACAACGCTTTCCAAACCTATATCCTGCTGTCTCCCGCAGGCACACCCGCTTCACTGGAGGCGAAATTCCCCGGGTTGATCGAGGCCTACCCGCTCCATTCCCCGGCTTACAAAAGGGAGTTTCGCTTGCAGCCACTGCGCCGCATCCATTTGCATTCCCGGCTGAGAAATGAACTAGGCGTCAATGGCAATGGCCAGACAGTCATGTTTCTTGAGCTCATTGGCGTTTTCATCCTGCTGATCGCCTGGGTCAATGCCGTCAACCTGGCCACCGCCCGCTCCCAGCAGCGCGGCAAGGAGGTAGGCGTCCGCAAAACGCTCGGCGCCGACAGCCGGCAACTGGCCGCTCAATTCCTGTTCGAATCGGTCTGGATCAATGTGGTGGCCTTCCTGCTGTCCCTGGGAATTGTTTGGGCGGTCCTGCCGAATTTCAATCGCCTGATCGACGGCACGCTGTCGCTGAGTCAACTCGGCGCCGGCTGGATCGGACTGGGCTTGACCATCCTGGCCGGGGCCGTGCTGTCCGGATCATACCCGGCGTTCATCCTGTCATCCTTCCGGCCGGCGCTGGCCATGCGCGGATCTGCCCAGGGAGGCTTGCGGGGATCGACTCTACGGAAATGCCTGGTGCTCCTGCAGTTCCTGCTGGCGGTCATGCTGATCAGCGCCACCCTGATCGTGGGCAGGCAAATGGCATTCATGCGCAACCGGGATCTGGGCGTCGATATCGAGCACACACTGGTCCTGAAGGTGCCCCAGGTGCCCCAGGCCCGGCTGGCGGCCGCGGTGGCCCGCGAGCAACTGGCCGGCCTGGCGGCGATCGCGGACGCCACCGTATCGCTGTCCGTCCCCGGCCGGGATTATCCCGCTTC
>SPCN01000089.1 GCA_004525465.1 Chrysiogenales bacterium
CGCAAGGAGATGAACGTCAAAGTGAACGAGCACCCGATGTACAGCGAATACCTGCGCTACGCCCAGCGCCTGGGCCTGGGCATCGCCGATCCGGCCAAGATCAATTTTATACAGGCTTGAGCCAAGCGTGAATATTTGTAAAGCCGGCGTGCTTTTGTTTGCCTGTTCCCTGCTGGTTGTCGTTCCGCTTTCGGCTCTGGATTTCCCCGGCGACGATTTTTACTCCGGCTGGCATCGTTCCGGACCTTGTGCAAAATATGATCCGGCCGGTCTTTACAACGTGATCGACGGCGGAGCGGAACTTTTTCTGGAGATGGGGTTCATTGACCTGCAGGTTCAGAAATATCTTGGTTCGGGTGCGGAGATCGCCGTGGAGGCCTATCACATGGAAAACGAGGCCGCGGCTTTGGGCATCTACCTGCTCAAATGCAGCAAAGAGACGCCGCTGCCCGGGATTTCCGATCGGCACAGCGGCGACCGCTTTCAGATCGCTTTATTGAAAAGCAATTATTTTATTTTTATCAACAATTTCGGCGGCAGCCAAGACCTGCTGCCGGTTATGACAACCTTGGCCAGGCAGATCGCTGCGGCCATTCCACACGGCCGGGTGGTGCGCGAGCTCGACATCCTGCCTGCCGAGAACCAGGTGCCGGGTTCGGCGCTGTTGCTGCGCGGCCCCTATTCTTTGCAGTCGGTTTACACCCTGGGCCTGGGGGATATTTTGCTGCTCGGAGGCAAAACATTTGCCGCTGCCGCCGCTTACCATGAAGCTTCGGGCCCAAGCCATACGATGATCGTGGCTCCTTACGCCGATGCCGCGCTGGCCCGCGCCGCTTTTGCCAACCTGCGCCAAAATTTTGATCCTTATCACCAGGTCCTGGGCGCGGGCGCTGATTTTTTTGTGTTCAAGGATTTCCAGAATTATTTTGGCCGGGCCGAAATCCGGGAAAACAGGATAGTGATATTGGTCAAGTTGTCTCAACAACCTGACAGCCGTCTGGAATAATGGTCAGATGAAATCATCAAGGAGGTTACTGATGAAAAGAATGGTTTTTTTAATGGTGTTTCTTTCCCTGTTGTTCGCTGTGGCCGCCAATTTGGCTGCCGCGGAAAAGAGCAGTTTTTCAAATGAATATGAAGCTTTGCAGGCTGATATCGAGCAAAAAATGGCCGGCATCAATAGCCGCGAGGCTTACGAAAAGCTCATGGCTGAAAAAAAGAGCGGGCTGGAATCATTGCTGGCCCGGCACGCGGCCGATCCGGCCGGCGACGCTCCTGAACTGCTGCGGGCCCGCATCCTGATCGACCTGAAAAAATATCCGGAAGCCGAAATCAAGCTGAACGCCCTGCTGGCCGCTCAAGGCCCGCTGCGCTCCGAGGCCCAGCTGTTCCAGGCCAAGATCCTGATCGAAACGGAAAGGATCGCCCAGGCCGTTCCCCTGTTCAAGCAGGTGGAGGCCAAGCTGCCGCGCACTCTCGATTTTTTCGAGGTAGCCTTCGCCCTGGCTTTCGAGGCCCCGGACGATGCCCTGCGCCAGGAATATTGCCGCAAGCTGAGCGCGGCTTCCGACCTGCCCAAGCAATTCGCCTCATACCGCGTGTACTTGGTGACGACCCTGGCCGAGATCGAGGTAAAAAAGCGCAATATCGCCGCGGCGCAAAAGATCCTGCAGGAGGGACTGAAAGCCCATACCGACGAGCGTGAGGTCAAATCCCTGCAATCGGCTCTCAAACAGCTGGATTTCATCGGCAAACCAGCTCCGGCCATTGCCGCCGAAAAGTGGCTGAACTCGGCGCCGCTCTCCCTGGACGGCCTTAAGGGCAAAGTGGTGATCATCGATTTCTGGGCCCCCTGGTGCCCGCCCTGCCGCAAAGTCATCCCCACCCTGGTCAAGGACTTCAACGAACTCAAGGACAAGGGGCTGGTCGTCATTGGCTTCACCAAGCTCTACGGCAGCTACCGTGACGACACCCAGAACAAGGGCAAGGTCGAGGCGGACGAGGAAAAAACGCTGATCAAGGGCTTCGTCGAGCGCAATGGTTTGACCTATCCGATCGCCATCTCTGACAAGGGTGAGGACTTCGATGACTACGGTATCGCCGGCATCCCGACCATGATTTTCATCGACAAGGCCGGCAACATTTACGACATCAAGGTCGGCTCGGGCAACGAATCCGAGATCACCGCAAAGATCAAGCTGCTCCTGGCCGCGAAATAGTTCTGGCGCTTGCTTGCCGATCGCCTGGATCCTTATAGCAGATTTTTATCTTGATTTTTTGTCCATCCCGGCCTAGAATGAAACCGTGGGTGAAATAGGTTTTCCTATTCGTTGCTATCCAAAATTTTAGCAGTATCCCGCAACCAGGAGGAAAAATGAAAAAAATGATTCTGGCAACCGTCACCATCGCGTTGGCGCTGATCCTTTTATCGGGCAGCGGCGTAAAAGCGGCTCAAACCAACGAGCCGTTGAAGATAGGTGCGCTGGTCCATGGTTTTAAACTGGAACAGAAACAATTCGTCAAGGAACTGGACGGGGAATGCTACCTGTTCAGGCATCAAAAAAGCGGGGCCCGCTTGTTGAAGGTCGTCAGCAAAGACGACAACAAGGTTTTCAGCGTGGCCTTCAAGACACCGCCTCCGGACGATACCGGCATCCCGCATATCATGGAGCATTCGGTACTGAACGGGTCGGAAAGTTTCCCGGTCAAGAGCCCGTTCGATGTTCTTTCGCAAGGATCATTGAACACCTTTCTCAACGCCATGACCGGCAGTGACTTTACTATCTATCCGGTGGCCAGCCGCAACGACAAGGATTTTTCCAACCTGATGCATGTATACCTGGATGCGGTGTTCAAGCCCCTGATATACAAAGATCCGAAAATTCTCCAGCAGGAAGGCTGGCACTATGAGCTGGAATCACCCGCAGGCCCGCTGGTTTTCAAGGGGGTCGTTTACAATGAGATGAAGGGCGCTTATTCGGCTCCGGAACGGCAGTTGGGATATTTGATGGACAAGGCCCTTTTCCCGGATAACCAATATGGGAATTCATCCGGGGGCTATCCCGATGCCATCCCGCAGTTGACCCAGGAGCAGTTCAAGGCTTTTCACCAAAAATATTATCACCCGGCCAACAGCTATATCTATTTATATGGCAACGGGGACATGGAAAAAGAGTTGGCCTTTATCAATAAAAAGTATCTCTCCGGGACTGACAAGATCGAGGTGGACAATAATATTCCAATACAGAAACCGCTGGCCAAGCCCAAGGTGGTGCTCGGCTACTATGGAATACCCGCAGGAGTCGCGCCGGCAGGGAAAACCCTTATCGCCCGCAGCAGCGTCTATGGCTTGAATACCGACCAGGAATTCAATATTGCCCTGGATATTTTAGCCGAAGTCCTGGTCAATCACCAGGCGGCACCGTTGCGCCTGGCCCTGCAAAAAGCGGGGATCGGCAAGGATGTTTCGGCCAATGCGGATACCGTCCAGCAGCCTGTCTTTGCCATATCGGTCACCAATGCCGAAGCCAAGGATCTGGAACGATTCGATCAGGTTTACCGGGACACCTTGAAGGAGGTTGTCGCGAACGGTTTTGACCGAACCACCCTGGAAGGGATCATCAACCGGCAAGAATTCAATTTGCGGGAAGGGCGGGGTTCTTTTACCGGGATCATGGGCGCCCTGATGGCCGCCGGCGGCTGGATGTTCGGGGAGAACCCTTTTATCACCCTTTCATTCAACAAGGAACTGGCAGCCATCCGTTCCCAGCTGGATCAGAAATACTTCGAACACCTGATTGAAAAAGTTTTGTTGAATAACAACCATGTCTGCACGGTGGTCATGGAGCCCAAGCCGGGACGTGAAGGGGAACTGGCCGCCGAACTGGAAGGCAAGCTGGCGGTAAAAAAAGCAAAAATGAGCCCGGATGAGATCGCCGGGATCGTGAAGCAGACCAAGGAGCTTATCGCCTATCAGCAGCGCCAGGATGATCCCGAGGCGCTGAAGACAATCCCCTTGCTCGAGATCGCCGATATCGAAAAAAAACAGGAGGATCTGCCGCTCAAGACGAGCATTCTGGCTGAAATACCGCTTTTGTATTTTGATACTTTCAGCAAGGGGATCGTGTATCTGGATCTCTACTTTGATGCCAGTGCCGTCGATCAGGAATTGATCCCCTACGTTCAACTATACAGCGAGCTGGTGGGCATGATGTCCACCGACGCCTTTGCTTATGGTGACCTGGAGAACCAGATCAATCTGCATACCGGGGGGATTTTTACCAATCTGAACGCCTTGGCCGTACAGCGCAGCGATGAACAGATGAAACCCTATTTTGTGATGCGCGGCAAAGCCATGCCGGAAAAAGTCGGCCGCTTAATTGAATTAATGAAGGAGCAACTGCTCAATTCCAAATGGGATGATGAGGCCCGGCTCAAAGAACTGCTGCTGCGGACAAAAGCCCAGTTTGAACAGAGCCTGGCCCGCAACGGCCTGGGCATTGCCATGAGGCGCCTCGGCTCCTACATGTCCAATCGCGGCGCCTATCAGGATCTGACCTCCGGGTTCGGGTTTTATCAATTCTTGAGCGACATCAGCCGCGAGCCCGATTTGAAAACGATCGCCGCCAAACTAAAGGCCGTGCAGGCTGCGGTCATCAATCAAAGCGGCTTGCAGGTCGGTGTGACCTGCCAGGATGAGCAGTTAGAGGCGGTCAAGAAGGAATTACCTGCCATGTTGGCGGGCCTGCCGCAGCATGAGTTCAAGGCTGTTGCTTATCGCTTCGCCAAGGAGCCTTTAAACGAAGGATTCCAGGATGCTTCGAAGGTGCAATACGTTTTAAAAGGTAACGATTACAAGAAGCTGGGTTTTCACTACAGCGGCAAAATGGAGGTGTTGCGCCAATTGCTCTCCACCGTGTATCTGCAGAATACCATCCGCGTGCAGGGCGGCGCCTATGGAGGTTTCGCCATCATGAATAATACCGGCTTTCTGGCCTTTGCCTCTTACCGCGATCCCAACCTGAAAAAGACGGTCGAGAACTATCTGGGGGCCAGCCGCTTCCTGTCCGATTTGGCCATGGAGGAACGGGATCTGCGCCGGCTGATCATCGGCACCATTTCCGATTGGGACCGGCCCCTCAATCCCAGTCAGAAAGGTTTTGCGGCCGTGCAACAATACCTCAGTGGCGATACGCTGGCCATGCTGCAAAAAGAACGCGATGAGATCCTGGGCACCACGGTGGAGGACCTGAAAGGGTTTGCCAAGATGGTGGAAAAAGTGATGGCCCAGAATGTTCTCTGCGTTGTCGGCAATGAAAAGAAGATCGAGGACCAGAAGGACCTGTTCAAAAAGATCCTGCCCTTAAGGCAATAACCTTTTTTTGCCGGGCAATTTCTGAAAACAAGCGATTCCGACCGGGCCGAAAAATATTCAGGGGCCTACTCGCTGTAATATTTGATGGTGCGGATGACCGCCTGTTCGCAGACTTTGCAGAAAGGCTTGCGGCCGCGGCTGAACATCAGGCAATCGAGCATGGGACGGAACAGCCCCTTGGCGGCGTAACCGGCGCCCTCGAAAGCGCCCACCTTGCCCTGGAAGCGGCTCTTTTTGAAAAAGGCATTCACTTCCAGGCCGTTCAGGCGCGACATTTCCTCGCTCTGAG
Source organism: Chrysiogenales bacterium (assembly GCA_004525465.1). Lineage (GTDB taxonomy): Bacteria > Acidobacteriota > Aminicenantia > UBA2199 > UBA2199 > UBA2199. Next base: position 5,664 of record SPCN01000089.1, read on the forward strand.
CCTGCAGGGCTTCGATCTCCGCCTTGGGGGCGTTGGCGCGTTTCAGAGCGGCGATCTTCTCGTTGGTCTGGCGACGCTTCTGCTGGTAAACCTTTTCCATCGCCTCATATGCCGCTTTTTCCCACAGTGTGGGCACGGCTGTTTTTTTGGTCACGAGTTCTTTCCATTTGAGATTCCCGGCATCGAGCAAAGCGGTGATGTTGGCTTCCAGCGGCTCCACGCCGGCCGGGTAGAACTCGTTGTAGGCCACGGCCGAGGTGTAGTATTCGTCGGCCAGGCCGCTGAAGGAGTGGCCGAGTTCGTGCAGGCAGAGGTATTGCTGCCACTGGTTGTCGCTGGTGAAGGTGCAGTAGAGGTTGTAGATGCCGCCGCCGCCGTAGCGCGCCTGGTTGACCATGATCATGATGGTGTCGTAGGGGGCATGGGCGGCGATGTCGCGCAGGGCGCGGTTGTCGTCGGTCAGCAGGTAGCGTTCCGAGCCGAAGGAGTCGAACGAGGCGCCCAGGATCGTGTTCTTGAACGAGCCGTAGCTCGGCTCATCGCAGCCGCTTTCTGCTGAAGGCTTGAAAAGACCGCTGATATTGAAACGCTCCCGGAAGGTTTGATAGGGTTCCTGGCTGAGGATAAGCTCGCTGAAGCGCGCCAGGTCCCGCTTGAATTTCTCCAGTTCGGCATCTGTGTAGCCTTCGCCGATGATGACCAGGTCGACCTTGTCGGCCGGAGCGCCGTTTTTGACCTGTTCGATCACTTGCACGTCGTCAGAGAGTTTTTCCTTGACGATGAACGTATCGGCGGGATCGATCTCACGGTTGAATATCGTTTGGGGAATGTTCTGGCGGTCGCGCAGCAGCACCTCCAGGCGGACCTTGTTCCTGGGGAAGGGCAGGAGCAGGGTTTCGGAAAATGTTTTCTTGACCCCGTTCACGCCCGGCTCGGTGGTCTTGTATTCGCCGAAATAACTGTCGAAACCCTTGCTGTAAATCAGGGTGCCGGAAACAGTATCGCTCACCCGCAGCAGGTAGCGGCCCAGCTCGAAGGGCACGACGGTGCGGCGCGGGTTGCCGGCCCATGGCCCCTCCTGGATAACACGGTCGATGGTGAACATTTCTTCCTTGGCGTCGCCGGTGTGGAATACGTCCACGCGCAGGGTCTGGTAAAGGAAATATTTTTCAAACTCAAGCGCATCCTGGGCCGGAACCAGGATGGGCATCAGCAGGATCAGGGTGATAAGCGCCTTTTTCATTCTTTCCTCCATGTGTGAGAAAAAATCATAGCACGCCGCCCTTTCATGAGCAAGAAAAAATCAAAAACCACCTTGCGGGTGGCAAACCCGGGAGCCGGAGAACGGGCGGGGCATTTGCTTTTTTTTGTTGAACTTGCTAAAATTTTATCCTGATTGCAATCAAACTTTAATATAAGGCAATTTTGGATAAAAGCGAAAAAACGTTTGGTTTCACTATCGGTCCCGGTTCTGACGAAGGCAGCGGGCCGCAGGAGTTGGCCTACCTGAACCTGGTCAAGCTGGCGGCGGGAACGGTGATCAACGGGCGCTATCGCCTGGAGCAGCTGATCGGCCAGGGCGGCTTCGGCATCGTCTTTGCAGCCCTGGACCTGACCTTGAATTCGCGGCTGGCGGTCAAGTTCCTCAATCCCCGGCTGGCCAAAAATGAAAAAAAGTTCCTGCGTGTCAAGCGCGAGATCAACCTGTCGCGCCAGATCAGCGACACGCGCATCATCAAGATCTTTTCCCTGGAGATGTGGCAGGGGATTCATTTCCTGGTCATGGAGCTGGCCGCCGGTCAGAGCCTCAAGTTCCACCTGAAGGAAAAAGGGCAGTTTAGTTGGCCGCAATTTAAAAACACATTCCTGCAGATCCTGGAGGCGGTTGAGGTACTGCACCGGCACGGCATTGTGCACCGCGACCTGAAGCCGGCCAATATTCTGATCGCTGACGAGCAGAAGATAAAAATACTGGATTTCGGCCTGGCCAAGGCGGTGGACGACATTGACAAAACTTCCACGGTCGGCGAGGTCGTGGGTTCGCCTTATTACATGTCTCCCGAACAGATCCGCGGCGAGACGGTCGACTGCCGGTCCGACGTCTACCAGCTGGGACTGATCCTTTACCGCGCCCTCTCCGGTCGCCACCCCTTCGAGCACACCAGCACCATGGAGGTGATATTCAATCAGCTCAACCAGCGGCCGGAGCCGATCGCGGCGGCGGGCATCAACCTGCCGCGGTTTTTGCGTTTCGGGCTGGAAAAAGCCCTGGAGAAATCCAAGGCGCGCCGCTTCCGCGACGCCGGCGCCATGGCCCATTTCTTCCAAAGGGAGAGGCTGACCCGGCTCTCCAGGCTGCTTCATTCTCTGGGCCGCCGGCCGGTCAAGTGGGCCCTGGCCGGCACGGCGCTGGCCGCCCTGCTGGCCCTTGGTTATTTCACGACCTTCGGCTCGCGCGCCGTCCACTCGCTGCGCAACGATGGTGGTGTCCTGGAGGCGCGCAACCGCTTCGGCGTCCGGCTTTGGCTTAAGGATTTCTC
>SPCN01000311.1 GCA_004525465.1 Chrysiogenales bacterium
GCCGGCAACACCGGAGCCGTCATGGCCATGGCCAAAACCATTCTGGACTCAATGAAAAACAACGACCGTCCCGCCCTGGCCATCATGATCCCCACCCTGAAGGGCAATTCGCTCCTGGTCGACGTCGGCGCCAACACCGATTCCAAGCCCCACAACCTGGTGCAGTTCGCCCTGATGGGCAAGGTGTACCTGGAAAGCATTTACGGCATCGAGAATCCGCGCATCGCCCTGATGAACATCGGTGAAGAGGAGGTCAAGGGCAACGAATTGACCAAGACCACCCACAACCTGCTCAAACAGATGGAAATCAACTTCATCGGCAACGTCGAGGGCCGTGACGTATATATCGGCGAAGCCGACCTGATCGTCACCGACGGCTTCACCGGCAACGTCGCCCTGAAGATTTCCGAAGGCGTAGTGGACGTCATGCTCTCCATGCTGAAAAGAGAGATCATGTCCAATATCTTTTCCAAAATCGGTTTTTTCTTTCTGAAAAAATCGCTGAACCGCATCAAAAAGAAACTCGACTATTCCGAATACGGCGGCGCCCTGCTGCTCGGAGTCAATGGCATTGTCATCATCGGCCACGGCGGCTCCAACGCCAAGGCCATCAAGAACGCCATTTCTCTAAGCTACAAATTCGTCTCTGAAAGGGTTTTGGAAAAAATATCGCTGGAAATCGGCAAAATGAAAAAAAACATCAAGGAGCTGAAATATGTCTGAACCGGCTCTAAATGCTATCGTCACCGGCGCGGCGCGCGGCATTGGCAAGGCCATCGCCCGGCACCTGGCCCAGAAAGGGATGAACGTCGTCATTTCCGATATCATGGGCGAAGAAGCCGCCAAGACCGCCAGCGAAATCGCGGAAACGGGCGTGCGCACCCTGGCCGTCACCACCGATGTTTCCAAAAGTCATGACGCCGAGGCATTGATCAAACAGACCATGGCCGCCTTCGGCTCCGTCGATATCCTGGTCAACAATGCCGGCATTACCCGCGATAACCTCTCTATCCGCATGACGGAAAGCGATTGGGACCTGGTCATGGACATCAACCTCAAGGGTACATTCCTTTGCTCTCAGTTCGCCGCCAAGGAGATGATGAAAAAGCGTTTCGGCCGCATCATCAACCTGGCATCGGTCAGCGGCATCCTGGGCACCGCAGGCCAGGCAAATTACGCCGCTTCCAAAGCCGGGATCATCGCCCTGAGCAAATCCATGGCCCGCGAGCTGGGCGGCCGCAACATCACGGTCAACGCCGTGGCTCCGGGTTTTATCCTGACCGAAATGACCGAAAGGCTCCCTGAAAATGTCAAAGAAGCCTATATCGCGCAGATCGCACTCAAAAGAGCAGGCACAACGGAAGATGTGGCGCAAGCCGTATGCTTCCTGGCATCGCCTGCCGCTCAATATATAACTGGAACGGTTCTGAACGTTTCCGGCGGACTGTTGATTTAAAATCCAAGGAGGAAAAAATGAAAAAAGAAGAAATCCTGACCAAAGTTAAAGCCGTGGTTGCCGAGAAGCTGAATGTCGGTGAAGATCAGGTTACCGAAGAAGCCAAGTTCGTCGAAGACCTGGGCGCCGATTCCCTGGACCAGGTGGAATTGATCATGGCCCTGGAAGATGAATTCGAGCTCAAAATCCCAGAAGAAGAAGCCGAGAAGCTGACGACCGTGGGATCGGCCGTTGACTACGTCCTAAAAAAAGCCCAGTAAGTCCCGTTCGCCAACATGGATCCATTCATAAGCAAAACAATACCTTTGCGCCGCGTGGTCGTCACCGGCATCGGGCTGTTTACCCCCGTCGGCAAAAGCAAGGACGAGAACTGGGAGAGCATCCGCAACGGGCGTAGCGGCATCGGTAAAATCACCCGCTTCGACGCCAGTCGGCATGCCAGCCAGATCGCCGGAGAAATCAAGAACTACGATGCGCACCAGTACTTTGACCGGAAAGACCTGAGAAAATTCGATCCCTTTATCCAGTTCGCCTTGATCGCTTCGGAAGAGGCGGTCAAGGATTCAGGGCTGGACGTAAACATCATTGATAAAGAGAGGGCCGGCATCTACATCGGCTCGGGCATCGGCGGCATCCATACCATCGAGATCAACAAGGAAATATTGATGGAAAAGGGGCCGGACCGGATATCTCCATTCTTTCTGCCGGCCTGTATCGCCAACCTGGCCGCCGGCCAGGTATCCATCAAGTTCGGCTTCAAAGGCCCCAACCTGGCCAACTGCACCGCCTGCGCCACCGGCACCCACGCCATCGGCGACTCGACGCGCATTATCCAGCGCGGCGAGGCCGACATCATGATCGCCGGCGGCGCCGAGTATCCCATCACTCCGCTGGGCGTGGCCGGCTTTACCGCCATGCGCGCCCTTTCCACGCGCAACGACCAGCCTGAAAAGGCCTCGCGGCCCTTCGACAAGAACCGCGACGGCTTCGTCATCGCCGAGGGGTCCGCGGTACTGGTCCTGGAATCCCTGGAACACGCCTACAACCGAGGGGCCAGGATCTATGCCGAGGTCGTCGGCTACGGCTTCACCGGCGACGCCTTCCATATGACCGCCCCGGATCCCGATGCAGACGGCGCTTACCGGGCCATGAAAATGGCCGTGACCGACGCCCAAATCAAACCCGAAGACATTGTGTACATAAACGCCCACGGCACCTCGACGGAACTCAACGACAAGCTGGAAACCCACGCCATCAAGCGCCTGTTCACCGATCACGCCGCCAAGCTGGCCATCAGTTCGACCAAATCCATGACCGGGCACATGCTGGGCGCCACAGGCAGCGCCGAAGCCGCCTTCACGGCCTTGGCTATTGCCAACTCCTTTATCCCGCCGACCATCAATTATGAAACCCGGGATGAAGAGTGCGACCTGAACTACACCCCCAACCAGGGCCTCAGCCGGGAGATCCCTTATGCCCTGTCCAATTCCTTCGGATTCGGCGGCACCAACGCTTCTTTGCTTTTAAAAAAATTCAGCGAATAAGATAAGGGGAGAGGCCCGCGGGCCTCTCCTTAATCCTCAAATCAATTGCAGGAACCCAAAAACACATTTCGGGGGCATGAATGAAAAAAAAGAACCTGACATGGATTTTTCTGCTGCTGATCGGCCTGGGTCTGACTGCGGCATCACGGGGAGAGGATTTCTCACCGGGAGCGTCGGTCATTGTCATGACC